>DMLA01000196.1 GCA_003453555.1 Chloroflexota bacterium
GTCGCGTCGGCGGGCATGCCGGGTTTCAATTCGTGCTCTGGGTTGGGGAGCCGAATCTTGACGGCGAAGACGGTATTCACCCGCTCCTCTTTGGTCTGCACATTGCGAGGAGTGAACTCCGCTTCCGAGGAGATATAGACCACCTCCCCTTGGTACCCCTTGCCTGGGAAGGAGTCGACCTCTATGGTAACCTTTTGCCCCAAGCGGATCTCTCCCAGCCGGTTCTCCGGGATGAAGACGGTGAGTTCAACTTGATCCAGGTCAGCCAGGGTGAGGAGGACGGCTCCTGGGGAGGCGGTCTCCCCTATTTGAACGGAGCGGCTGGTGACCAGGCCGCTTAGGGGCGCTTTGAGGGTCATCTTCTCCAGTTGTACCTCTAAGAGTCCCAAAGCCGCTTCCCCTTGTTCCAGTTGGGCTTGGGCGGCGGCTATCTCCTCCGGGGTAGCCCCTGCCTTGAGAGATTCTAGGGCTGCCTGGGCGACCTCCGCCCCGGCGGCTGCGACCTCGTATTGGGCCTGGGCAGCATGCACTTGAGCCTGGAGGGAGATGGGGTTTTCCTTCAGGACCAATAGGATCTCCAGGTTCTTTTGGGCTCCGACGAGTTGTTCTTGGGCCGCGGCTAGGGCTGCCTCAGCGGCCGATACCTGATAGGCATAGGCCTCGTAGAGGGCTTGCCCCTCAGCGGAGCCATCCCACTCGTATTTGTCTCTCATTATCCGGGCTATGGCCAGTTGGGCTTGAGCCCGGGAGAGTTGGTGCTCGGCCAGCGCCACCTGGGTTTCCGCCTCCGCGATCTGCAACTTCAACTCTTGAGGCTCCTCCAGGGCCGCCTGGGCATCTTCCCAGGCTCTCTTCGCCCCCTCCTGGGCGGCGATAGCCTTCTCCAGCGCTGCTTGAGCCGCCCGGACCTCCTCCTCGCGGGCTCCTGCTTTCACCTGGGCCAAGTTGGCTTGGGCCAGGGCTACCGCGGCCTGGGCACGCCCCGTCTCAGCCTCAAGAAGGGCCGTGTCCAACCGCGCCAAGATAGTCCCTTCCTCGACCTCGTCGCCTTCATCGGCTAGGATGTCGACGATGCGGCCCCCTACCTCAGCGGTGATCGATACCTCCCGGGCCTCGATCACCCCGGAAGCGGTGAGGGAAGAGGATGGCGAGCCAAGGGTGACTAAGCCGCCAGAGCACCCTATGACCAGCACCAGTAGAGTTGTGACCAGCCGTCCCATCTTTCCGATTCGTGGCTCTTCTGGCAAGGGCACAAGAACGGTCTTCTTCATGATCAGATCTCCTCTTCGCTTGCCCCTATCCCACCTTTATCTGAGCATCGGCGGGCATCCCTGGCTTGAGCCGATGACCCGGATTGGGGATCTCTATCTTCACCCCGAATACTAACGTGGCTCTCTGTTCCTTCGTTTGGACATTCTGGGGGGTGAACTCCGCTTCGGAGGCGATGAAGACCACCCGACCGGCGAAACTTTGGCCGGGGTAGGAATCAACCTCCACCTGGGCCTCTTGGCCCACTTTGACACGGCCGATCTGGGGCTCAGGAACGTACACCATCAGGGTAACGGTATCCAAATCGGCCAGCCTGAGGAGAGAAGAGCCTGGGGCCGCGATCTCCCCCTTGTTCACCATCCGTTGCAAGATGAGGCCAGCCCGAGGTGCCTTGAGGCTCATCTTCTCCAATTGTACCTCCAAAGCCTTCAGGCTTGCCTCCGCCCCTTGCACTTGGGCGCGGGCCATCTCCACCTGGTGTTCTGTGGGACCGGCGCGGAGGGCGTCCAGTTGGGCTTGGGCCGCGGCCACGTCGGCTTGAGCCATCTCGTATTGGGCGAGGGCCGCATCTACCTGCGCTTGGGCAGCCAAGGGGTTATCCCTCATCTCCATCAGGATCTCTAACTTTCGCTCTGCCCCGTCCCGAACCGCTAGGGCCTGGTAGAGGGTTGACCAAGCGATCCAGGTCTCCTGACTCGATAGGTTCCACTCTCTGAGGGTTTGGTTGATGATGGCCGGGCTAGCCTCGATATGCTTTTCTACCGTCCTCCCGTCGGGTAGGGGGATGGTGATATCGAACCCTTCCTTCAATTCGTTGTAGGCGCGGGCCAAGGAGTCCTCTGTGGTGCGAGTGGCTTCCAGGTTGGCCCTGGCTTGGGTGACTCCCTCTTCGGCTACGGCCAAGGTGGTCTTAGCGGCCTCGATCTGCAAGGAGAGTTCCTGGGGCTCGTCTCGCAGGGCTTGGGCGTCCAGCCAGGCTTGATATGCTCCCTCGCGGGCCGCTATCGCTTGCTCCAGCAGAGCCTCGGCGTGGCGGGTATCCTCCTTCCTAGCTCCAGCCTCTATCTTAGCCAGGTTGGCCTGGGCCAGGTGGAGAGCGGCTTGGGCCTGCTTTATCTGGGCGCCGAGGAGATCGGTGTCCAGTTCTATGAGTAGATCGCCTTCTTCTACTTGGTCTCCCTCATCGACTAGGAGGTTTGTGATCCGCCCTCCGATCTCAGCGGTGATCGATATCTCCTGGGCCTCGATGATCCCCGAGGCGGCGATGATCTCTCCCGGCGGCTTTCCCATCTCCAGGCCCAGATCGGCCAAGAGTCCGGCCTCAGGGTGAGAGCTGAAGTACCACCAACCGCCTCCCGCTCCCGCCAAGAGCAGAAGCAGGATAACGATCCAGACTTTACCTTTCATAGCACATCTCCTCGCAAGTCAGATTGCTCCTTGATACTCGAGATGAAGACATCTTCCAGGGAGGGGGCGATGAGGTCCATGCTTCGGAGGCCAGCCCCCTTTTGGCGCAGGGTCTCCTCGATCAAGGGCTTATACCCTTCCACACCCCGGGTCACCAGATGGATTAGGGAGCCGTAGAGGGCTACCTCCTCGAAGAGGGATAGTTCCCGCAAGGCGGCCAACGCCAGGTCGGCCCGCTGGCACTCTATCTCCAGAACTTCCCCTTTCATATGCTTCTCTTTGATGCTCTGGGGGGTCCCCTGGGTGATGATTCGGCCATTGTGGATGAAGGCCAGGTTGTGGCAATGTTCCGCCTCATCCATATAGTGAGTGGTGACCAAGATGGTAGTCCCCTCCTCGGCTAGGCGGTAGAGGAAGTTCCAGAAGGCCTGGCGGGAGATGGGGTCTACCCCTGCCGTGGGCTCGTCCAAGAAGAGCATCTGCGGCTCATGGAGGATGGCGGTGCCCAGAGCCAGCCTCTGCTTCCAGCCCCCCGCCAGGTTCTTAGCCAGTTCCTTCTCATGCCCCTTTAGCCCCGCCATATCTATCACGAACTCTTTCCTCTTGGCCAGTTCTTTCCCCCTAACCCCATAGGTTCGACCGTAGAACTCAAGGTTCTCGGAGACGGTCAGATCTTGGTAGAGGGCGAACCTTTGGGACATATAGCCGATCCTTTTCCTGATCTCCTCCGACTGGGTGACGATGTCATAACCCAAGACCGTCGCATTCCCCCCCGTGGGTCGCAGGAGGCCTAGAAGCATACGGATGGTGGTGGTCTTACCCGCGCCGTTGGGGCCCAGGAAGCCGAAGATCTCGCCCCTCTCGATGGTGAAGTTGATGTGATCCACAGCCGTGAAATCGTCGAACTTCTTGGTCAACCCCTCGGCTATAACTGAGAATCTATCGCTTTTCACGTTTTAGTAAACCTCTATTTCAGAGATACGCCCAACTTTTTAGAGAGGTTTTCTCTATCACACATCAGATAATAGAACGCTAACCCTCTCTGGTTTCCCCATCGCTTCGTGGCAAATTCCTTGATCTCCTCTGGAGATCCGCCTCTTATCTGGGGATAAAAGGCTCTAAAGACCTTTGCACTCCAGACGTCGATGGGGAAAGCGTCGGGCCTTTTCAACCTCCAGAGCAGCATCGCCTCTGCGGTCCAGGGGCCGACCCATTTTATCTTCTTCAACTCTTCCCTCACTTGCTCATCCGGCAGGGAGATCAACCTCTCTAGGTCTACTTCCCCTTCAGCCACCTGCGTGGAGAGCCACTTGACACGTTCTGCTCTGAACCCCAGCCCGCACTCTTTTAACTCACCGATGCTGGCCTCCGCCAACGCTTCAGGCGATGGGAATAGATAGTCCCTTCCCTTTCGTTCTCCAAACCTCTCTATCAACTCATCCATCATCTTGACCGCTCTAGAGAAGGAAACCCACTGGGAGCAAAAACCGATGATCATGCCTTCAAAGAAGGTAGGGGTCGTTTGGATCTTCAGGCCATACAGGTCTTCTTTGGCATATTTGAGAACCGGATCCTCCTCTATGAGGGAGTAGAACTCCTCAAGCTCTTCTTGGAGACTGAACATGAAGGTCACCTTCTCGGCGATCTCCCTTTTATCTGCTTCTCCCATCTCCGCATCGCACTCGATAAGGACCACCAATTGTGGTCTTTCCACCGTGCCTTTCGAACTGATGGAGAGCCTAACCACCTTGCCGGAACTTAGTTTCATTGCTCGAACATATACGCCACCGGAGTAGTTGCTGGGTGGAAGGACGTACATATGCTTGGCAGTTAGGTCAAAGTCGAAAGGGGGCTTTGGTTTAAGCATCAGTTCCCAACTACCTCTCTTCATCTTCTCTCTCTTCCTTGGCTTGCCAGGAGGCCTGGCGGATCAGGGAGACGAAAGCCTCCTCCATGCGGGGCCTGATCTGGCGCACCCCTTCCACGGTGACCCCGTGAGAGGCCAGCAGGGTCTCCAGTTGGCGCATCCCCTTTTCTCCATCCTCGACGAAGACGTGAAGCAGGCCCCCGTAGACTCGGACATCCAGCGCTCCTTCCCAGCCCTCGATGATCTCCCACGCTTTGGACAAAGGCTGGGGGCGGAGTTCGATCACCTCTCCCCGCACTAGCCCCTTTACCTTCTCTGGCTGGTCACAGACTATCATCTTGCCCTCGAACATCAGCCCCACCCGAGAGCAGCGCTCCGCCTCATCCATATAAGGTGTGCTCACCAAGAGGGTTACCCCCTCTAGGTGGAGATCGGAGAGGATATCCCAGAACTCCCGCCGAGAGATAGGGTCTACCCCGGTCGTCGGTTCGTCCAAGAAAAGGATCTGGGGTTTGTGGACTAGGGTGCAGGCCAAAGCCAGTTTCTTCTGCATCCCTCCCGAGAGGTGGTCCGCGCGTCTTCCTTGGAACTCCTCCAAGCGGGAGAAGCGGAGGAGCGTTCTTATCCTCCCTTCCCTCTCGGTCCCTCGTACCTCGAAGATGTCGGCGAAGAAGTGGAGGTTCTCCATCACTGAAAGGTCCCCGTAGAGGCTGAACCTCTGGGGCATGTAGCCGATCAGTTTCTTTATCTCCTCTGCTTCTTTCACCGTGTCGTAACCGGCCACGGTGGCCCTACCCTCGGTGGGGTTCATTATGGCCGCCAAGAGCCGGATGGTGGTCGTCTTTCCCGCCCCATCGGGCCCCACCAGGCCGAATATCTCGCCCCTCTCGATATTGAGATTCAACCTATCGACGGCGGTGACGCTCCTGAACCTCTTGGTCAGGTTCTCGGTTTCGATGATCACATCACCCATCTAGATGAGCCCCTTATATTGGAAGTCTTCCATAACCTTTTGCCACTCCTGGGTGGAAAGATCATGCACATGACCTGCTTTTACTTCTCTATCGGCCAAGGAAATCACATCTGCCCAGTATGCCCAGCCGATTCGTCTAGCCATCGCTTCGAAGTCAATGGGGTATTTGCAGTCTGGATTGATTGTGGGGTCACGATGTGGCAACTTCGCTCGAAGCAACTCCGGGTGTTGGCGATAATCGCGCATCTTGTACCAGTATAGCCGACTCCGTTGTTCATATTCATTGTCCCATCGAGGTGTCAAGAGGACAAAGAAGAACTCCTGTTGCGGCTCAGCCAGTTGGGCCTGATAGGTGCCCACATCTATGTTACGCGCGATCTGGTCGCGCCAGGGGTCGTAGGAGACATCTGTGCCGATGTCGCTCAGGTATTTGGCTTCTATGAAGATCAAAACCTTTTCACTTCTTACCATAACGTCAACTTCGGTCGAACCCTCGATCTTCCCTCGCTTCTTACTCCATTCCCGGAAGACCCCTCCTTGTTTTTTCTCAAGATATTTTCTGTGCCAGTCCTCCCTCTCCTGCGGAGGAGGAAAGGTAGGTTCATAGCGCTTCCCTACCCAGAGTTTGATTGTGGCTTTATCTAGATGCTCGCCAAGCAAGTGAGGCTGTATCTGCAAGTCATCGAAGTTGGCAAATGACCGTTTTAGCAATGGCAGCAGCCATCTGGAGTAGGGTTTGCTTTTTCGCAGAGTTGAGAACACATTCCAGGTGAGGAGGTCTTCGCTTCTTCGCTCTTTGAGGATTTGCCAAAGTTGCTTTCCCTCTGGTAACCTGTCCTCGAGTTCCTTCTGGAAAAGCACAGGATTTCGCCAAGTTGTCGTATTCTCCATGTCTCTACCCCTTTCTACTCCGGACCCTTTCTGAACCTTAAGGAGGCCAGCGTCAGGATGGCAGCGCCGAAGATGGTGACGGCTATCACCTGGCTTGAATCCTCAGTCGCATCCTTGGTCCCAAAGTCCAGTCGAGATTGTAGCCTATAGAAAAAGAGGCCATCACTCTAGGCTCTTGCGGAAATTCAAGGCGCTGAGCATGAAGGTGACGACGCTGAATATGGCCATAGGCACTATCTGCTTCCAGAGATAAACCACTCCTACACCTTTCAGTATGATACCTCGCAAGATAACCAGGAAGTAGGTGAGGGGTATCAAATAGCCAGCATAGTAGACGAGGAGGGGCATATTCTCCCTAGGCACAATGAAGCCCGATAGGATGAAGGCGGGCAACATGATGAAACTGGCCAAGTGCATGGCCTGCATCTGGTTACGGGAGACAGTGGAGATGAGTATCCCCAGGCCTAGAGAGCCTAATAGGAAGAGGAGGGAGGTGGACAAAAGCAATATCACATCGCCATGGACCGGAACTTTGAACCAGAAGGAGCCCACGAGTAGGGTTATGCCCACATTGATGAAGGCCACCAGTACGAAGGGCACGATCTTACCCAACATCAGTTCCCAGGGTTTGATGGGAGTGACGATCAACTGCTCCAGGGTTCCTCGTTCCCGCTCGCGGACGATAGCAAGGGCGGTGAGAAGGAGGGCCTGCACCTGTAAGATGGCTCCGATGAGGCCCGGGATCATGAAGTTGACTTTCTTCATATCGGGGTTGTAGAGCAGGCGGGCTCTTAAGTCTATGGGCACCTGTAGCGAACCCCCTCTAACCAACTGCTCAAATTGCGTGCTGATTATATCCACTGAGGCAGCCTGTCCAATGGTCTGGGCGACGAAGAGAGCCGTCTGGCCTATGGTGGGGTCGGAGCCATCGATGATGACCTGAACAGAGGCCCCCTTGCCAGCCTCCAACTTAGTGCTAAAATCTGGCGGGATCACCAGTCCCACCCTCACCTCGCCGCTATCGATGAGCCGCACGATTTCCTCAGTGCTATCGACATAGAAGGCGTATTTGAAGTACCCGGAGTGCCAGAACCTCTCCACAAACCGACGGCTCTCGCTATCCTTGGCCATATCGTAGACTGCGGTGGGGATATCCTCAATCTCCACCGCCACGGCGTAGCCCAATAGCAAAAGCAAGGTGATGGGCATAATGAACACTATGCTGAGCGTCCGTGGATCCCGGATGATGTGGATGAACTCCTTGCGCATTATCGTCCAGGCTCTATCCATATCTGTTTCCCCTTCTCTCTACTAGGGCTACCGCTTTCCCGGGGACACCCGCTGCTAGGTGGCTTCCCCGATCACTAGGTTCGATGAGCCATCCTGTCACTACGTCGGTTCCTCGCCAGAGCGCAGGCGCAGACCGTTTAAGAAGAAATCCGCTAACTGGGAGGCCAACTCCTCAGGGGGTAAACGATGTCGTTTCCTATCCAACCCCAGAAGGATGAAGCCCAGAAAAGAGCCCATCATAGCGTGAACGGCGATGACAGCATCGAGATTCCGAAACACCCCCTCCTCCATTCGTGTCTTCAGAAGATCTCCGAGTTGAGAAGAGAGTTTGGATAGAACCTGCTCGAAGAAGAAATAACGGAGGTTGTCATCTAACATCATCTCTCGCAAGATGACTCGCACGAGGTTCATATTTTGATCGATGAGGGTGAAGCGATCTTTGAGCAGGGTAGTTAGAAACTCCTTGTCACTTTTCGACGAAGGGCGTGTCATGGCCAGTTGCAAAGACTCATCGGCAAAGTCCGAGATCATGGATAGCAGTAGCTCCCTCTTGCTCCGAAAATAGTTGTATATGGTCCCCTCTGCCACGTTTGCCTCGGCGGCGATCTCCTTGGTGGTGGCGGCGTGATAACCTTTTAGAGCGAAGACCCGTGCTGCTGCCTCCAATATCTGCGCCGACCTTTTCTGTGCTAACTCTTCCTTCTTACTCTTTCCGGTCATCTTTCCCTCCGCAATGAGTGAGCGCTCACTCATTGTATACCTTCCCCCCGTTTTTGTCAAGGTCAGCCCAACCTCTTCCTGAAAACCCAGAGGGTGAGGCTCATAACCACAACCCCTATGATGGCTATGGCCATAACCTCAGGGATGAAGGCCCTCAGCCCCG
>DMLA01000214.1:0-2335 GCA_003453555.1 Chloroflexota bacterium
GTTTTCGAACTTTTCAACTGGTCAAGCCCTTGTAAGGGGCGGTTTACGAGGCGACTGCTTTGCTGCCAGCGAGGTAATGGGCTATAATCCCAAAGTAGGTGTGGAGCCATGCCTCTCCCACGGCATCCTGTAAGGAAAAGGGACAGATTCCTTCTTCTTCTCGTTTTTACTAGCGGCATGACCACTTTGGCTGTGGAGATGTCCGCCTCTCGGCTTTTGGCCCCCTATTTCGGCACCTCGTTAGTCATCTGGGCCAACCTCATCGGGCTGATGATGATCTATTTGGCCGCCGGCTACTACCTGGGGGGACGGTTAGCCGATAGGTTCCCCCACCGTAGGGTCCTCTACCAGATCACCGCCTGGGCCGGGTTCGCTATCGGGCTCATCCCCTTCCTGGCCCATCCTATCCTTCGCTTCTCTCTGCGAGGCTATATCGATTATTCGGTGGATATCTTCATCGGGTCCTTGGTAGGGCTCTTGGCCCTCTTCCTAATCCCTGTGGTCCTCCTCGGTTGCGTCTCTCCCTTCGCCATCCGTCTCCAGACCACCTCGGTGGTCTCTACCGGCCATACGGCGGGGGAGATCTACGCCCTCTCCACCCTGGGGAGCATCTTGGGCACTTTTCTGCCGGTCTTGGTCTTCATCCCCCTCTTCGGCACCAGAAACAGTTTTCTTATCTTCTCCCTGGCTCTGCTTTCCCTTTCCTTGGTGGGGCTCTTTCTCGTCGCCGGTCGGCGTGCCTGGTGGTACATGCTACTACCTCTCATCATCCTGGCTCTGACTCTCCTGCCCAGGGGGCCTATCAAGGCCACGGAAGGGATGATCTACGAGGAGGAGTCGCCCTACAACTACATCCAGGTGTTAAAGGAAGGCGATGATATCCTCCTCACCTTAAACGAGGGACAGGCGTTTCACTCCTTTTACAACCCTCATCGAGTTCTCAGTTACGGCGTTTGGGATTACTTCCTTCTGGTCCCCTATTTCAACGCTGATTATTCCCCTCAAGAGGTGAAGAGTCTGCTCCTCATCGGCCTGGCAGGGGGAACGGTGACCAAGGAGTACTCCCAGATATACGGTCCCATCCTCATGGAGGGGGTGGAGATCGACCCTTCGATAATCGAGGTGGGGCGGCGGTTTTTCGCTATGAATGAGCCGAACCTGAAGGCCATCGCTCAAGATGGACGGTATTTCCTCTCCTGCACGGAAAAGAAGTACGACGTTATCGCCATCGACGCCTACCGCCAGCCCTACATACCCTTTTACCTTACCACTTATGAGTTCTTTGCTTTGGCTCGGGAGCACCTCACCCCCCGAGGGGTGGTAGCCATCAATGTGGCGCGGACGGAGAGCGACTTCCGGCTTGTCGATCTCCTGGCCAGCACCATGGCCGCTGTCTTCCCTGATGTCTATATCATCGACGCCCATGTGCCCAACTCGATAGTGGTGGGCACCAACCAGGATACAGAGTTGGAGGGGTTCTACGAAAACGTGGCTCGCTTCACCGACCCCCATCTCCGCCAAGTGGCGGTCCTAGCGGAGGGAGGTGTGCGGCGGTACGAGGGCCGAGGCCCGGTCCTCACCGATGACCGAGCGCCGGTAGAGCACCTTATAAACCTCATCGCTCTACGCTTCATGCTGGAGGGAGAATGAAGACGATCCCTGCTCTTAGATCGGTCCTGGTCATCTCCATCCCCTTCTTCTTGCTATTAAGCAACTTGTATCTTCTCTTTTCCCCCTCCTTCATCGACTACGAGTATTCGAAGGGGAGTTGGCCTTTGCCACCCCGATACGATGACCATGAGAGAAGAGAGGTAGCCGAAGCGGTGCTCTATTACCTCCGCTCAAAAGAAGAGATCTCCTACCTGGGGGAACTGGCCGATGAGGGTGGGCCTCTATTTAATGAGCGAGAGTTGATTCATCTTGTAGATGTGAAGGTCTTGGCTCGACGCGCTCTTCTCCTCCACGGGGTCTTGGGCCTTCTAATCGTGGGAGCGGTAGTTATCTTGCTCTTCTACCCGAAGGGGAGAAGGGTTCTTCCTGGCTCTCTCCTCCAGGGGAGCCTCTTGACTTTTCTTCTCTTCGGCCTGGTGGGGGTCTTCGCCGCGGCGGGCTTCGATACCTTCTTCGTGGGGTTCCACCGCACCTTTTTTGAGGGCGACTCCTGGCTTTTCAGCCCCTATGATACTCTCATTCAACTCTTCCCCTTGCCTTTCTGGTTCGATGCGGCTATAACCTGGGTGGGTTTGACCTTGGGAGAGGCGGCGATTTTGGGGGTGGGAGCCTATCTATGGGGGAGGAGTAGCGTCGCCCCTTAGGCCCTGGCCCACATCAGCCA
>DMLA01000214.1:2690-2960 GCA_003453555.1 Chloroflexota bacterium
CCTGGCCCGTTGATGCCAGGACAGGCTGGTAGGCCAGGGGAGAGGGCGACGTTCTCTCTACCTTTTGGTGGGCCAGGAGAAGTAGGGCAGGTTTCCCTGCCCTCTGTTGAATCGCCGAGTGCCACAAAAGTCCTTCGTTACTGGATTTTCGACCCCTCCAGGAAGCACTCTATCCCGGCCACTATCCCCTGGGCTACTGTGTCTTGACGATGGCGTAATAATTCCGCGTCATCGGCCATGAACCCCATCTCTATGATGACCGCTGGCGTC
>DMLA01000119.1:0-1292 GCA_003453555.1 Chloroflexota bacterium
CCATCGCCTAAAGACGTATACCCGCCTCTCTCGTACCCTCGGTCTGGGCAGGGCCGGGAGGAAGCCCAAGGCCAGGGCCAGGATTTCAAAAGCACAACCCAGGGTTCTCAAAGGGGTCCTCCTCTGTCAAGACTTTGTTTTTTCTCTCTGGCAAACGCTCTACCACAGTTGGCTTCAGGTGGCCTTCCAGATCGTATACAACGGTGGGAAAATCGATGCAAAGTCCATACGACAACGCCCAAACGTATGCTGACGGTCGTTCTCTTACCCTACCTCCAGAAGTTCCGCCAACTTCTTCCGGTCGAACCCCACCACTACCTCTCCGTCTATGACCGTGGCTGGGGTGGTGAACATCCCCATATCCTTTGCACGCCTTTCTTCTGATCGCTTCCCCTGGCAGAAAGGCTAACCGCCGGTGGACGGTTAGCCCCGGTTGCCTCGTCACGAAGATAGAGCCAGCCGTTCCCCTAGGTTGAAGAATAGTAGCGATTTCTCTTTGCACAATATGTCGGGGGAGAATACCCACCCCACTGGCCGGAAAGCCTCTCAATCTCCTTTGTGCCTCGTTGCGCTGCTGAGGGTATAAGTTGTGCCTTGTGGACCGGGCGGGAACCTCTTACCCTTCACGCAGGTAACCTCAGTTCCGGTCCTCTGGTTCAAGTACTGGCCCGACTGCGGAACGACCTGGCCTGGCTTAAATCGCTCCTCCGTTCCCCTCTCCTCCTTCTGCATCGGATCCCACCATACCTCGCCTTCTACTAAGAGGCCAACCGCCTGTCAACGGTTGGCCTCTTTGAAACCCGCGGCGCCCAGAGCCACCCATGGGACTCGAACCCATGACCTAGCCCTTACGAGGGGCTTGCTCTACCGACTGAGCTAGGGTGGCTCAGATGGGCCGTGCTGGATTCGAACCAGCGACACCCTGCTTAAAAGGCAGGTGCTCTAACCAGACTGAGCTAACGGCCCCTCAAGACAGCCAGCCTTGATTTGAGTATATCACAGGCCGCCTGCTCCGTCAATGCGAGGTGCGGCTACTGGATCGGCTCCTTCAGCCAGTCGGGGAGGGGCACGCCCATAAGGGTGAAGACGTTGGCCAGATGGCCCCGGAAGGTCTCGTTCAGGATCGCTTCTTCCGGCGACTCGTTCCGGCTACAGTACCACCAGAACCAATCGCTCCCCTCAGCGGCGTATATCTCCTGCCAGGCTCGCCCCATGGTCTCTACATCGGCCGGGGCGTAATCTCGCTGCCAGGAGATGAGGGTCTCCCGGGTGCGGCTCAGATACTCCCAAGC
>DMLA01000119.1:1691-3415 GCA_003453555.1 Chloroflexota bacterium
GATCTTCTCCCGAGGCTGATGGTGAGCCAGATAGTCGCTCACGGCGATCGTCTGGATCTCTTCCTCCTGGGAGAGGAGGGAGTAGAGGTGGCGGAGGAAGGGGTCGCCGTTATCCTCATACTTCGACCAGGGGTTCTCTCCGTCCAGAATGATGGAGACCAGATAAGGAGGCCCATCCTCCGGCAGGCGCTCTTTGATGTGGTGGAGATGAGCCACTAGGTCCTCAGCCGCAGACTCAGGAGGCCAGTTCTCATAGACGAAACCGATCCGGTCAGAGAGATAACGGTCTCGGAAGACGATGGCTAAAGAGGGGGCGTTTTGTAACAAATAAGGCTGGTAGAGAATCTGGGGGTCGATGACTCGCCCCTCTTCGTCCCGCTCGATGGTGGTGCCTAGAGATTTGGCTAATATCTCCTCATCGGAGGCCACCCACGATACCTTGCCCGCTAATAAGGGCAGAATCTCCTCCCCTACCGCCCCTTCAGGAGGCCAGAGGCCAGCGGGCTCTTTAAAGGTCAGGCGATGGAACTCCAGGGCGCGTCTTATCTGCTCCGCCGCATCCTCCGGATGGCTGAAGGGGGGCACCTGAAGTTCGGGGCTTGCTTCCCGAGCGGAGTGAGAATCTACGAGTAAGGGCAAGATGGGGTGGTAATAAGGGGAGGTGATCAATTCAACCTGTCCTCCCTCCTCCAACTCCTGATAGAGAGGGATGATCCTCTCCATCATCTCCATCTGTTTGGCCAGGATGGCTTCAACATCGGCAGCGGTGAAACCTCTTCCTTGCTCCACTAGTGAACGCAGCACCTCATCCTTCTCTAGCCATCGGGAGTCGATCCAGGCCAGGTTGAACCAGGCGACAAGATCGCGCAAGTCGTGGTCGCTGAAGGGACGGCCCTCCTCCCGGAGTTGCCAAAGTTCGTAATAGCGAGGATAAACTCTTATCCTCTCCTCATCGAGGTTGAAGAAGTTGGCCAGGAGGTATCGCCCCTCTTGGGGAGACCAATGACCCTTGCGGCTTAGGTCTAGGTGCCGGTCGCTGATCGAGCCCTCAAGGTAGGCTATAATCTGCTCCAAAAGGGAGGGGACAAGGTTGAAGGTGGCGTGGATGCGAGGGTAATCGCGGAGGAGTTCAGCCATGTGGAGGTAGTTCTTGATGGCGTGGAGCCGCACCCAGGGGAGAGAGGCGTGCCCGCTGAGTATATAGTAGGGCTGGTGCATGTGCCAGAGAAAAGCGAGGTAGAGAGGCATGGGTTTTTATCTTGAAGGTTCAGCCATCAAAGAAAGAGCGCGCCCGATTTATGGCACCTGGCTCCGCAATTGGGGGAAGAGGATTACCTCCCGGATAGAGGACTGATCGCAGAATAACATCACCATCCGATCCACCCCCCACCCTATCCCCCCCGTAGGGGGCATGCCATACTCCAGGGCTTGGATGAAATCCTCATCCATAGGGTGAGCCGCCTCTTCGCCACTCTCCAGGGCCCTCTTCTCGGCGGCGAATCTCGCCCGCTGCTCCAGGGGGTCGTTCAGTTCCGTGAAGGCGTTGCCACACTCCAAGCCACCGATGAAGAACTCGAACCGCTCCACAAAGCGAGGGTCGCCTGGTCTCTCTTTAGCCAGAGGCGATATCTCCTTCGGATAATCGAGGACAAAAGTAGGCTGAATGAGCGTGGGCTCCACATATTCCTTGAAGAGTTCCTCCACCAGTTTCCCCCAGGTCTCCT
>DMLA01000120.1 GCA_003453555.1 Chloroflexota bacterium
ACCGAGGGCTTTCTTCTCCCTCGCACGGCGATGGCTTTGAGGTTCTTGGAGCCCATCACCGCGCCCATACCTGTGCGTCCTGCAAAGTGGTGGAGGTCGTTCACCACACAGGCGAAGCGGACTAGCCTCTCCCCCGCGGGGCCTATCTGGGCCACGCGGATGAGGGGATCTCCCAACTCCTCTTGGATCGCCTCTTGGACGGGGGCGGTGAGTTGTCCCCAGAGGTGGGAGGCGTCGCGAACCTCAACTTGCTGGTCATCTATCCAGATATAGGACGGCCTTTGGGCCCTGCCTCTGATGATTAGAGCGTCGTAGCCCGCCTTTCTCAGTTCCGCCCCCCAGAAGCCTCCGGCCTCCGCTTCGCCATACCCCTCCGTCAGGGGGGATTTGCCCCCTACGCTGTTGCGGCCAGATCCGGCTATGGGGGCCCCGGTGATGAGACCCGCGGCGAAGATCAAAAGGTTCTCAGGGCCCAGAGGGTCGATCTTCGGTTTCAGGTTCTTGAGTAGATAGTAGGCGATGAGGTTTCTACCGCCGAAGTAGCGGCGATAGAATAACTCCCCCGGCTCCTCTACCCTTTTATTTCCGGTGGAGAGATCGAGGTGCAAGATTCGACCGTTATACCCGTGGGGCATCAAATTCTCCCTATCGATTGATTAGGCCCTCTGTAGCAATTAGCGATCGTCCCCCAGCACAGTTTTTTGGGCCGCGGCCACTAGGCCAAAGCAGCCGGTGAGCATCATATCGCCGTAGGGCACGGCCATGTAGCCTAACCCTTGGGCCATCCGCCGGTTGGGCCCGGTGATGGTCACGAACCGAAAAGGGCCTTTGTAATCGGGGTGGATGAAAGCCCCGTGGCCGTGGTCTTCATAGACCTCGTCGTTGGTCAAGACCCCTTGGCGCAGCCGCTCGATATGATCGACGAGTTTCTCCTTATTCATCAATACCGTATGATGCTCGAAGAGCCCCCAGACCCTCTCCCCTTTTACCAGGGCGGCGAGGACGTGTTGATTGCCCACGTTGACCACGATGAGGCCCTCATCTTGTCGTGCGGCCACCACCTCATCGCAGAGAGCGCCCCATATCGCTGCCGAGCCGGTATCCATCATCAAAGAGCCCGGGGCATCTCGTTGTACAGCCTTCATGCGGGTGAGATAGGGGGGCACCTCCCGGTAGGCTAGGCTCTCCAGTTGGCCTCCAGCCTTCACGAACCTCTCCCATTGTTGGAAGCGGAACCTCCGTTGGCTGATGCCTGGCTGTTCGCCGTGGTCCTGGACGGCGATGGCATACTCTCTGGGAAGTTCCAGGTTGAAGAGGGCCAAAGCCCTTCCTAGGGAGCGAAGATCGATGTCTCGGGTCTCGATGACTGTAGCATTATCTGGAGGTTCCTCCACTATCTCCACTCCCATGGCTCTAACCTCTTTGAGGTCGTCCCGGATGGTCTTGGCTGCCAAGGGGGTGGCAAAGATGCGGTAGCCTGCCCTGAGGTGGGCCTTGAGGGCGCTGGCGTTGGGGCCGCCTCCCATGAGGTTCCCCGTCAGGAAGATATCTTCCCCTTGGGCGGTGGCCTCTTTGATCTTCTGAGCCATAATGGTGGACATAGAGGGGAGGAGTAGTTTGACGCAGTTCTCCATCGGTTTGCCACCCTCGAAGAGGAGGATGTCCTGCGTCCCAGCCCCCACATCTATGGCTAGTAGGCGATCTATAGGCATCATAGCCTTTCTAAAGGGGAAAGCCCCAGAGGAAGCCGCTGCCGCGACCTTGGCCTTTGGGGCTTTCTCTCAACTTAACACGATTCGCCTCGCTAGGCTGCTGCGCCTTGGCGAGGGTTTAGACCTTGGGCTCCTTGTCCGGGTGAATCTTCTTGAACTTAGCCAGGAGTTCCTCTTGGGACTCTTCGTGATCCGGGTCAGGGATGCAGCAGTCCACCGGACAGACCAAAGCGCATTGCGATTCGTCGTACCAACCCACGCATTCGGTGCATTTGTTGGGATCTATGAGGTAGATCTCCTCGCCCTCGCTAATGGCTTCATTGGGACATTCCGGCTCACAGGCCCCGCAGAGGATACACTCCTCAGTGATCTTGTAGGCCATCTATATTACCTCCCTTGTTGTTTTAGAATGTTTTAAGACGAACAAGATTATATCAGATTTTACCCCCTTTGTAAACCCGAAAGGTGGAGGACACGGACTCTGTGTCTTCCACCTACCACGCCTTACAATAGAGGCGCGGCGGGGTCTATTCCCTTTCGAGTTCCTCCAGGAGATCGGTGAAGAGTTGGTCGTGGTAGATCTCATGGTCTCGGATGCGGGTCAGGAGCCTCTTGAGCCCGGGATCTTCGACCTCGTCGATCTGACGGGTGTACTCCTTGGTCACCTCTCGCTCCACGGCGATATCGGCTCGCAGCATGTCGGCGGTCTCCTCTGAGCGGTCCACCCCGGTCTCTTCTATCTCTGGGCTGCCACCGGTTTCTGTCATCTCCTCCGCCAGCCAACCCAGGTGTTGCATCTCGTTGATAGCCTGATCTTGCAGTTCTAGACTGACCTCCTCATCGGGGGTCAGATAAGAGTGATAGAGGTACTGCAAGATGACGGCGTACTCGTGGCGGACCCCCCAGTTCAACATATCGATGGTCTTATCCCTCTTCTCGGAGAGGAGCGCCCCTTCTGGGGCTATCTTCTCCCGGTCCGATTTCTCGACCATATGGCTGAACTCTCGGTGGTGGGTCTTCTCGTCGGAGAGGATACGGCGCAAGAGCCGCTTTATCTTGGGGTCATCGATAGTCTCTATGTGCTCCTTGTACATGGTGATGGCGTCCTCTTCGGCCTTGACGTCCCGCCGTAGCCACTCCGCTGGGCTAGTGCCTCCCAGATCCATCTCCGCCCGCTCCAGAGCGGGCTTGCCCCCTAACTCCACCACCTTCTCCGAGAGCCAATCGAGATGGCGCATCTCCTCCCTGGCGATGGCCTCGATCTCGCAGGCCATCTCTCCCTCTCCCAAAGCGTAGGCGTGGCGCAGGTACTGCACAATGGCCATATGTTCACCTTTGATATCCTCGTTGAGGAGGGCGATTATCTTCTCGCTCATCATAATCTAACCCCACTTCCCTTTGCCGATGTGGGTCTGGATCTCGGCCTTCACCCTCTGCTGGATGAGCGCGGCCGTTTCCTTGGCCTGGGTGAATATCTCAACGCATCGGGGGTCTAGGTTGTCCTCTACCCCCTTCTGGGCCACCTCGGCCACCTCATCGAGCAGGGTGTAGAGCCTGATGTGCAGGCCGTTGGAGAGGCGAGACCTCTCGATCAACTGCGCTGCCTTCTCCTCCAATTTCTCGAACTTCTCCCGGGGAGCCCCGCAATTAGGACATTTCTCCGGCGGGGTATCCCCATCGTAGATGTAGCCGCATACCGTGCATCTCCATTTTTCCATCTTCTTGCCTTCCTCTTAGATTCTGCGCCCTTTTCTCGTTTCGCTATTTGTGAGCCCTGTTTGCCTCCTTTTTCACCTTAAGCGACTATCTCTACACAGGGGTTATCTTCATCTCTTCCGCTAATCTTCAGTTCAGGAGCCAAGCGATCTGATTACAAGTAGAGAGGTTGGTAGGCTATCTCTACTTCCTGTCAGCATGAGGGAGGTATAAAGTCTTCGCTATCTTCCTCCCGACAACTCTTCAGTTCTTCCGGTGCAGGGATCTACCTCATGCTTGCCTTTTCCTTTGCCAGGCCATGATCTGGTCGGCGTGTTCGATATCGTGCTCGGCCTGTATTTCCAGGTTCCTTCGAGGGGTCGTCGGCCAGCGCCAAGGAGGGACGAAACGGCGGCTCAGCTCTTCGTCGCTCAACTGACGCGTCAGTTCAATAAGTCCCTCTCTAGCCTCCTCCATCTCCGCCAATATGTGGCTCGTGCTCATGGCTCGCCTCTTCTCTATCTCCTGGGCGTTCCACTTGGCGAAGCCACGCACACCCCTGATGGTGTAATCGAATTTAGGATGCTCCTGCGAGATGGCTCTCTCTATGACAGCCCGAGTCTCTTTGTCCCAGGCGGCGATGTGGGCCAGGGTCTCCTTCACCGACCAATCTCCTACCACTCCGGAGATGGTCACCTCCTCTTCGCTCAACCCCTCGATGGCTGAGAGGAGCCTCTCCCGCCCCTGAGCCAGATACTCCAGGAGTTCCGCTCTATTCTTCTTTCTTCGGGTTGGCATCTTAGAGGTTGCGAGCTATCCTTCGCCCCAACTGGCGACAACTCTCTAGGTCCTCGGCCGTGGGGACAAGGATGGTCCTCACTCCAGGCTCCGGGACCTTGAACCTCAAGTTCCTCAGGCGCTCCTCGATGAGGCCCACTGCCTCCCCGCTCCAGCCGTAAGAGCCGAAGGCCGCTCCGACCTTGCCCTTGACTTTGATGGTGGTCAGGCTGGAAAGGAGGTCCCAGATGGGCTTTATGGCGTCCCCGACGAAGGTGGGAGAACCGACGATGAGGGCATCCGCCTCTTCGATCTCCTCCAAGACCTCGGCCGGCACGACCTCCTCCAGATTGAGAAGCGCGACCTCTACCTCTTCCTCCTCCACCCCTCTAGCGATCTCCTGGGCCATCCTGGCGGTGTTGCCATAGGCGCTGGCGTAGAAGATGAGAGCCCTCTTTTTGACCTTGGGCTGGGGACTGCTCCACTCTCGATATAGGTCGATGTACCTTTGGGGATCGGTGCGCAGGATGGGGCCGTGGGAGGGGGCGATGAGGTCGATCTTCAGGCTCTCGAGTTTCTCTATCGCCTTGAAAGCGTAGTCTTTGTAAGGTCGCATGATGGTGTTGAAATAGTAGTGGAAGTAGTAACTGAAATCGCTTACCAGATCGTCGAAGAGGCGCTCATCGGAGAAATGGCAACCCAAGAAATCGCAAGGGAAAAGCACTCTCTCCTCAACCAGATAAGTAAGCATGGTATCCGGCCAGTGTACGAAGGGGGCGGTGATGAAGCGCAGGGTCTTCCCCCCTAGGTCGAGGGTATCCCCGTCTTGCATCCTGAGTAGATCGATCTCGCGGTTGAGGAGATTCTTGACAAAGTGCTCTCCGCTCTTGGAGACGACGACCTTGGCATTTGGAGCCTTAGCCAAAAGATTCTCCAGCGCCCCGGAATGATCGGGCTCCAGGTGGTTGAGGACGATATAGGCGA
>DMLA01000233.1 GCA_003453555.1 Chloroflexota bacterium
GTATAAGAGTATCCAGCAGACCCTCTTAGACCCTTTGAAATCCCCCTGGCCTTATGCTCATACCTACACTGTAAGAATCGCCTGAGAGAACAAGTGTGAGAGGGACTGATCTGGGGCTGAGGTTGTGTGTTGGGGGTTTCGGCGGGGATGGGGGGGATTGATCATGCGCTTTCTATGCGTATAATCGTATAATAACGATGATACGATTCAAAGGAGCAAGTGATGATCATTACCACTACACTCGCTATCGAAGGTCGTCCCATCGGAGAATATCTGGGCGTCGTCACCGACGAGGCGATCCTGGGTGCGCACATCGGCCGCGACATCGCCTTAGAGGAGATGGCCTCTGCGGCGACATCCAAAGGGGGCAACGCCGTGGTCGGCGTAGACATTGACTACCAGATCATCCGTGACGGGATGCTCATGGTCTCCGCCAGCGGCACGGCGGTGAAAGTGCGCTGAAATCGTGTCGGGCTGACTTTCGCTACCCAATGAGCTAACCACTCGCGTGCCACCACAGATTCTCCTCTCCGATACCTCTCCTGGCCTCCCCTGAGCCTCCGGAGGCCCTTGGAGAGGTTGCGAATAGTGGATGAACTGTTCAAGGGAAGAGCTTCCCGTGGGGTTGACGACACCCCTGTGCCCAACCTTGACCGATCACTCGCCCGCCACGAGGCCATCCCAGTAGGAACAGCCCCTTCCGCGTGAGGGTGGAAGGGGCTCTTGGAGCATGGGAGGTACCGGGCAGGATGGAAAGCGCCGCTGATCCAATTGCCAATAACGAAGGACTCATACGAAGGCTGTTCTCGCACGCCGGGCCTGCACTACTTGATGAGATGATCAATCTCTTGCCGCCAATTTGTTCAGAAGCGAGAAAGGTGCACAATGCCTGATAGTTGTGTACAATACGGGTGGACAGGGGATGATCGCCTGTTGGAAGTGGCAGTTTGACCTTCTTCCATCCTACGCACGAGGCGTCCCACGTCAAAGCTGGTCCGTTTCCCATAATCCAAATACCTACTGATCTGTCACTTGTCTATTGGGGGTGCGCTATGTTGGATTTCTTTCACAGTAGTCTGGCCTCATTGGACCCGGCTGTGGCCCAGCTAATCGAATATGAAGCAGAGAGACAGGCCCGCAAGTTGATCCTGATCCCCTCCGAAAGCCAGGCTCCGGTTGCCGTGCGCGAGGCGCTTGGCTCGGTTTTTCAAAACATCTACGCCGAGGGCTACTCAGACCCCAGCATTCACGGCGCTCCACAAGCGACCATCTTGGACTACGAGGTCCAGTTGGCCTTGTATCGACGCTACTCTGACCGCCGGTACTACAAAGGGGTGGAATACGTGAACATCCTAGAATCGCTCGCTCAACGCCGGGCAGCCGAGACCTTTTCCACCGATGAAGTCCCTGCTGAGGAGATCTGGGCGAATGTGCAGCCGCTATCTGGGTCACCCGCCAATAACGCCATTTACGCTGCCTTGGTTTCCCCCGGCAGCACAGTTATGGGCATGGACCTCCTGCACGGGGGGCACCTCACTCATGGCAGCCCAGCCAGCCGCTCGGGCAAATTGTACAACATCGTGTCCTACGGTATCGACTTGAAAACCGAGCAACTGGATTATGACGCCATTGAAGAACTGGCCCGCCAGCACAAGCCTAAGATGATCATCGCCGGGTACACCTCTTACCCTTGGATGCCCGACTGGGCCAGGTTCCGCGAGATTGCTGACACAGTCGGCGCATATCTGCTGGCGGACATCGCCCACGTTGCAGGGATGGTCGCAGCTGGCGTGGTTCCGAGTCCCGTTGGGCATGCCCACGTCATCAGCTTCACGACCCACAAGACCTTGTATGGCCCTCGTGGAGCGTGCATCTTGACTACGGACAAAGGGCTGGCGCAAAGAATAGATGCGGCTGTCTTTCCCGGTGAGCAGGGAGGACCGCACGTCAACGCCATTGCGGGCATTGCCGTTGCTTTCGAGCTTGCCCGGTCGCCCGAGTTTGTCCAGCTCCAGCGCCAGGTAGTGGATAACGCCAGGCACCTAGCAGCCGAGTTGGAACGGCATGGCTTGCGCATCCCCTACGGGGGGACCGACACCCATATGCTGCTGGTGGACTGCAAGAGCGTGCGTTCTGATATCGGTGTGAGCCCTGATGGGAAACGTGGCACCCCGCTGATGGGTGATACAGCCGCTCGCATCCTGGACTTAGCAGGGGTTGTCGTCAATCGCAATACGATCCCCGGCGACAGCAGTGCTCGCAACCCCAGTGGCATCCGGCTGGGCACGCCGTGGATCACCCAGCGTGGCTTTCGCGCGCGGGAGATCGAACGTCTGGCTGATATCATCGCCCGCGTGCTCAAGGCCATTGAACCTTATGCCTATGCTGGGCGGTATGGGCCAGTCTATCGGGGCAAAGTAGACCTCGACGTGTTGGAGCAGGCCAAGTGGGACGTGGTGGGTCTAGCCCGCTGTGCTGATTTGGAAGAAGACTACACCCCCAGCGGCTACCCGCACCATTATTTCATGCACAAGCCACCCACGGACGTTGGAGGTGAATGGGACATCATTGAAATCGAAGGCACCCACGCGCGCGGCTTTTGCAACGTCGCGATGACGAACGACGTCTACGCCTTGGGGCCGGGCGAGAGCCAGCCGACTTGGATTCTGGAACCGGACGGACGGTTGATGAGTGGCGGAGTGCTGAAACGGCCAAGTGAGGAAACCACCCGCTTCCAGTTGCTGATCCCCAAGTCGATAGAATCCCGGGTTGCCCATTGGTTGCGCGCACTTTCCGATGGGTACGTTCACATAAACGGCGGCGACGTGTTCGCTAAAGCTCCCGGCCCAGTTGTTGTCCGTCGGCTGCCACACGAATTGGCCGATCAGTGGGAGACAAGACCACCCGAGGTTGAGACCTTCGACGACGAGACCGTGGGCTGGGCTTTCCATAAGCCGTATTGGATTGGACAACAGGCACGGGCCGATGCTCCAGGCGGATTGGACCCCAAGCTCGCTTTCATGTGGGAAGAGCCGACTGATATCCCCTTGCGCCGAACCACGTTGTACGATGTTCACTGCAAAGCTGCCGCGAAAATGGCTCCCTTCGCTGGTTGGGAGATGCCGATCCGTTACACTTCCATCCAAGAGGAACACCTGGCGGTGCGCCAGGCGGCGGGGTTGTTTGACATCAGCCACATGGGGTTGTTTGAATTCAGCGGTGAGAACGTGCACCTCTTTCTAAATACCATCACCACCAACGACGTCTCGCTGTTGGAGGTTGGACGGTCTCAATACGCTTTCCTACTGGACCACAGTGCACACGTAGTGGATGACGTTTGGATCTACCAGTTGGAAGAGGACCGGTATTGGATGGTCGTCAACGCTGCCAACAACGACAAGGATTGGGGCTGGGTGAACGCCGTTCGTGAGGGGCGTGTGATGATTGACCCGGCTCGCCCTTGGTCTCGGGCGTTGGGTACCGAGAAGGTTATCATGCGCGACATGCGTGATCCTGCCCACGGGAGCGAGATGCGAGCACAACTCGCTCTTCAGGGACCACGATCACGGGATGTGCTACTGGCTACGTTGGATCAAGACGACCCGCTCCGTGAACCACTGCTAGAAATGAAGCGAAATGAGATCATTCGCGGCCGAGTGGCAGGGTATGACCTTCACCTGGCACGCACGGGCTACACGGGCGAGCCGATGGCCTTCGAGATCTTCGTCCATCCAAGTGCTGCTCCCGCCCTGTGGCACACGCTCTTGGAAGCAGGTGAGCCCTTTGGCTTGCAACCGGCTGGCCTAGCGGCGCGGGACAGCTTGCGAATTGAGGCCGGGCTACCTCTCTACGGCCACGAACTGGCCGGGCCGCTGGACCTTAACCCGGCTGACGCTGGTTTCGGTTCCTACGTCAAGCTTTACAAGCCGTTCTTCATTGGCAAAGCCGCTTACATGGCCGACGAACTTAGACGACAGGCGCAACTGATCCGCTTTCGGTTTGATGAGCAGCACGCCGCGATGGCCAGACAGGGCGATGTAGTCGTTAGTCGGCAGGGGCGGTTGGTCGGCGCGGTGACTAGTTGCTCCATTGATAGCGACGGCCGGTTGACAGGCTTGGCCTACGTGCAGAACCAATACGCCAAGCCGGGCACCCGCCTGGGTGTCTTTCGAGCTGACAGCCAGACTTGGACCAGCAAACCGCTTACTAGCCTCAAGACCGGCGACCGGGTTCAACTTCACGATGACATCACCGTCATCAGTCGCTTTTGGAACAAAAGGGAATCTGGCATCGATTGAGTGGCAAGGTGGATGACGCGCTAGCGCTGGCGTGATTTGCCAGGGAGCTAGGTTCCTCGGCCTTCGTCCCCCTTCCATTGCTGGTGATATGGTTACCAAGGCCTTTTGTTCACCATTCATGGCGCAGCTCCAATGTCCCAGATTTAGTCGCTGGTCACACATGGCGCTTCGGCGTAAAGATGGAAGTGGCTCTTCTCTTGCGTCCGCAATTTGAGATCCTCTCCTCCGATACCTCTCCCAGACCCCCCTGAGACCCCGATTTCCGGGGTGATTTTAGGTATAGGATTATCCAGCAGAGCCGTTTTGACCCGGTTTAACCCACCCTGGCGGTATGTTAATACCTAGAGGGCCAAAATCGCCTGTTGGAACGAGTGATAAACAGTCTGTTGATGGGCTGAGTTGGTTGTTAGGCGTTCTAGAGGGGATGGGAGGGGCTTTGTCTCCGCTGATGTGCGCCCGCGGTGAAAAGCCGCACAAGGGATGCTGGTCATCCTGAAGAGGAAGCGGTTCCCAGGAGGAGAGGAGCTACTGCTAGTCAAATTGGAACTCGAGGACTTTGATACGTTGTGAACTCCCGCCTCGCTTCCTGAATAAGCATTCTTGATGACAGAACGACCGAGGATCACTTGGATGGCGAGGGTTTGGATCGTTTTTGTTTCAATCTGAGGTGAATAGGCAAGCGCGACTGAACCTATGGCCTGACCTGCCCCTCGGATCCGAGTCCGTTCATAGACAGCGTAGTGTCAAGCTACCTCCGGAACGCTGGTAGCGTGTCAAAGGCGGCGGTTCGCTCGGTGAAGAGCTACTAATCCTCGGTCGTGCAAGACATGTAGACGAGGCGAGGTCACCCCCGATCACAACAGCTTATCGAGCAATTCCGCCATCTCTGTGTCACCACCGGCAGGTGGCGCCCAGTCCACATGAACGACTTCTACTCCCTGACCTTGCAGGCTCTCGGCAAACTCACGCACGCCAAGGTTGATGACCACTGGCCCATTCTGGAGCAATTCTTCCAGTTCGGTCTTCATCGGTTTCCTCACGCTTGGAGGCTCAAGGCTAGCATCCGACTGAAGAGAGCAGCCTGGGCGCTACTCGGCAGAACCACGACCCCTGCCTCCTCCAAGGCCCTAATCTGCTCCTGGAAGTGTTGCGGATCACGCTCCGTGCCGCAGACCGAGGCAGCGACGCTGAGGAAGCCACCACGCTGGCTGGCGGTGAGTTTGGCCTCTGCGATGGTCCCCAGCAGGTCGCCGACGGGGTCGGGGGAAGCGTTGTAGCCGAGGACGAAATCCAGTAAGAGAACTGCCACCTGCGGGTCCTGCGCTTCCGCCAGAATCCGCTCGCGGCGAAGCGTAGCGTCGATCATCGGGTGAGGCCGTGCTTGAGTGAACTCGTCAGCACCTATGTCGACGAGCGTGTGCTCCACACTGCGTAAAGGATCCGCCAGCCCGGGCATCCCATCCAACGGCGCGTTTGAATGCACCACCAAGCCCGCGTCCCGCATCACTTGTTGAGCCTGGTAGCAGAATGTCCCGCCGGCAAAGATACCGCGGATGTATTTCTGCTCTGGCGTCATCCTAGCTCGTTCTCTGGCAACAAGTGTCTTCAACTCTTGATCGCCTATGGCTGTGCGCACCGCTGGCTTGCCGACCGCCATCTGAGTCGCCAGTGCAGCAGCCTCGTCTAGGGTGTGGGTCGTCCTAAAGCGGATATCCATCTCGGAAGGGTATTTGCGAATACCAAGGAAACAAGTGACGACCGGCTTGATGCATAGGTTAATTCTCTCGACCAGAAGGACAAGGGTCTTAGCGCCGGGTGGCTTAGACAGCAAAGCGATGACCTCCGTCTGAGGGTCAGCCTCAAGCGCCTCCAGGGCACTGAGGGTAGAGATGCCACCTATTGCATCCAAAAGATCCCTGCTGCCCGTGCCGATGGCGTGGGAGATGCCTGAACCGCTTTGGTGAACCAGGGTGGTGAACTCTTGGAGCCCTGTGCCCATTGCACCAATCACGCCGATCGGCCCTCGCCGAACAATGTTGGAGAAGCCAACACCCACGCCGGCGATGATGGCGGTCCCGCAGTCAGGCCCCATGACAATGAGTCCCCGCTCTCGAGCGTACCGTTTGAGCGAGAGTTCGTCCTCCACCGGCACGTTGCTGCTGAACATGAATACGTTCAACCCACGCTCGAGGGCCCTCCGGGCCTCGCTCGCGGCATAGTCGCCAGGAACGGAAATGACAATCAGGTTGGCATGGGGCTGACGTACCAACGCCTGATCCAAGGTGCGCGAAACTGACTTGTCGAGACCGCTCGGCTTGCGGAGGAGCCAGGCGTCCACGTTGTCCAGGATCGCATTCACGGAGGATGGGCTCTTCCCTTTCAGCGCAATGATCAGGTCGTTGGGTCCTGCAGACAAGATCTCCGTATTTTCAAATCCCATCCCGACCAGCAATCGCTTGTTCTTCTCCGTCCCCATAAGGGCTGCGACCTGCTCGATCCCCGGCTCTTCCGACAGGCGCTTGGCAACCTGCATTAGAAAGACCGAATCAAGGTATAGGTTGCGCCTGATGGCATATCCTGTTGCCATGGACCCTATCCACTCTACGCGATTCAAGAACCGAAGCTCTTTGACATCCACGAACTCCACGACTCGTGGTCAAGTCAGGCCATACTTTTCTGCAAATCTGAGCAGGGCCTTCCTAAAGCACTCCAATGGAGGGCGAACCAGTCCGGCTCCAATGATCGGATGGCCGGGGTCCTTATGGGCTAGAGCAGTATCAATCACGGGGAGGATGTTCGTCTGAACCACCTTTCGTACATCGATCCCGATTGCTGTGCCCTCGAAGCCCAGCGCCGGGATACGGAACTCCGGACTCGTCGTGACGGTGATTTGCTGCATCTCTCGACTGTAGGACAACGCCTCTTCCGGCGTACCGCCCACGAGGCTCAGGATGCCAGGAGCCCCGCCGAGGGCAAAGCCGCCCCAGCCCACGGTTTCGTTGATCGCCGAGTCCCCCATGTCCAGTCCGGCGTCCTGCTTACCATAGCCGGGCAGGAAGAGGCCTTCAACGGGCGGAGCCGGGGCGGTAAACCACTCGTCTTCCAGGCCGCTTACCTGGATGCCGAACTCTGTTCCGTTGCGAGCCATGGCGGTGACGACTGTGCTGTATTCGATTCGCCTCGCCGCATCGGCGGTCGCCTTGGCTGACGCCATTGAGAGCCCGAGGAAGAATAGCTCGTGACCAGCGAGGTAGTCCACGGTGCTGATGAGGGCCTCTTTCGGGACGCCGGCCTTCATCATGGGAACAGCCATGGCATTGGCAAACAAGCTGGATGCGGCGTTGGGTCGGTTATGGAGTTCATCACCCATCTGCAACGCGCGTGCGATAATCGGCTTAAGGCTGAGTCCCCCCACTTGGCGGAGACCGGCGCGCAACGCTGGGGCCCAGATATCCCGCCAACGAATCAAGTCCTGCAAGGCCTCCTGGCTGTAGTCGCCAAACTGTTGGCGACCCTCAACCTGGCGGCAGAAGGCGCGATTCCCGAAGGTCTTGTTCTCGATGACGAAGACCCACATCGACGGTGTGATCGTGCCCGCCATGGGGCCTACCGCCTGGTGGTGATGATTGGGCTCGAAGGTGATAGCCCCGTCTTCCAGTATCTTGATCGCCTGGTCCTTGCTCTTGGCCCAACCTTCGAAGAGCAGCATTCCAATCACGGCACCCTTCTGGGCACCGCACATATGCTGCCAGTCAACCGGAGGGCCAGAATGCAGCACCATCTTATCTTTGAAGCCCGGGATCACCTCGCCTGCCGGTGCAATGTCGACCAGCACAGGGTCGGCTGCCACCATGCGACGTGCGGCCTCGCTATTGGCCCTCTCAATCTCATGCTTGATATCCTTAGCCATCGATTTCCTCCTCAAGGACGTGTTCAGCGTAAGGCGAGCCGTTGCCTATAGCCGAAGTGTCATGTTCACGCTATGCTTTTGCTTCCGTAAGCAGCATCCCGTTCAGCGCCCCAGCCAACATATCCCAGCCAGAGGTGTGACCAATCCCAATGAGTCGATTCACAGCACCTAGCAGACATTGCGCTGTCTCCCCTTGCAAGACCCAGTTGACCAAATCGTGAAGCGGTTCTGGTCCATGGCCATGGGCTAGGTCGGATAGGATGGTATAGCTGATGCGATTGGTCATCGAGCGCGCCCGGTGCAGAAAATTCATAACAGGCTCTAAGCCCCAACTGAATGTAGCTGGGTAGGCGGCCTTGAGGCAGTGAGCGGTAAAGAGCAGCCCGCCCAGATAATCATCTCCGGAAGGAGTG
This sequence comes from Chloroflexota bacterium, assembly GCA_003453555.1. GTDB lineage: Bacteria > Chloroflexota > Anaerolineae > UBA7937 > UBA7937 > UBA7937. The sequence continues at coordinate 8,622 of DMLA01000233.1, forward strand.
AGCCCTGGGCCCAGGCCCAGCAGCCTCAGGCCTGACTGCGCGATCCGAGCCATATCCCGCGCTCGGCAGGCCTCCACCAGCTCCTGAATGGCAGGCGATGCCTGATCGATCAGAGCGGCCTCCGAGGAGGAGGCCGCGCAGGCATCACCGTTCCACGCAGCCCCGACAATCACTTCTATGGTGCCACCCAGCCCCTTAGGACCAGGAAGACACCGGACCTCCGTAAGGATTTCCCGAAAACAGGCACTGACGGCCCCCAAGGGCAAGAGTCGTTGGGGATCAAACGTGCGCGATGTCCAGCTATATGCGTTCGCCAGGTCGATTGTAATGGCATCCCCAAGCCGGAGGAAATTGCCAAGAACCGTAAAATCCATCCCTGTTTCCAGCTCGCAGAGGTAGAAGGGTATTTGCAGGGAACGGCGGTGCATAGGGGTATCTTCTGTCGCCAACCAGAACAATTCTCCCTGGGTGCTGTACAGATAGGCTGCATTCGAGAACACTGCCAGGACTTGCCCGCGCAGACCTGGGGTGAGTAGCCTCTGGGCAGCTCTGCCAATCTGCTTGATGTAAAACGGCTGAATAAGAATAGCGGTTTTCATCCTTCTCCCAGTCGGAGCATTCGGCAGGAGAGTTCTCCTGCCGAATGCTCCAAAAGAGTTTGTGCAATCTCACTTGGGCTGGCCAATCACACCCTTAACGAACCAGTCCACGTTCCCCATCTCTTCATCAGAGAGGGTTTGTCCTTCTGCAACGCGGACCGTCCCGTCCTGATCTACGATGGGGCCTGCAAAGACCACTAACTTGCCAGTATCCAAGTCCGCCAACACCTCGTCGACTTTGGTTTTCACATCATCGGGCACTTTCGGGCCAAAGGGCGCGAGAGCCATGCAGCCTTCCCCCATGCTGCAGCGGATGAACTGCGGTGTCCAGGTGCCATCGATCACCGACTGGGCTATCTCGGTCATGAGACCTCCAAAGGTGAAACCTGTACCCGTGATCCAGTATTCGGGAGCGAACTGCTGAGCCGCCAATGACTGGAAGCCGATGGAATAGACACCGCGCGCTTCGGCGGTTTGAATGACCGTACCTGGCGCGTCGACGTGCATGGTGATCACATCCACGCCCTGGTTGATGAGAGCATCCGTAGCCGCCGCCTCCTTGGCGCGGTCCGACCAACTGCCCGTGAACGTGACAATGGTCTCAGCATCAGGGTTCACGGACTGCGCGCCGAGTTCGAAGGCATTGATAAAAGTCAATGTCCAGCCTAAGGGCATGGCAGCCACAAAGCCCAACTTGTTCGAGTTGGTCATCTTACCTGCGGCCACACCCAGGAGATACCATGTGTCGGGAACTTCGGCATAGAAGTTGGCGAAGTTGTCAGCCATCATCCAGCCGCCAGCATGTTCAAAAACAACGTCTGGATGCTTTTGGGCCACGTTCATGGCAAACTCCTGGTGACCGAAGCTGGTAGCAAAGATCAATTTGGCGTCTTCCTTGATCATGGTTTCCATGGTTGTCTCTGCCGCAGGACCCTCATAGACATTCTCGGCCTCGAGGATCTTCACGCAGGGGATGTTGTTTTTTACTTCCATCAGGCTATCATGCATGGCCTGATTGTACCCCGCATCTTTGACCGAGCCAACGTAAAGCGCACCAATGATCAAGCAAGGCCCGACCTCGGTTGGCACTGCAGTAGGAGCGGCGGTTG
>DMLA01000183.1 GCA_003453555.1 Chloroflexota bacterium
ATGATCATCCGCCCCTACGGCTATGCCCTCTGGGAGAACATCCAGAAGACCCTGGATGCCAAATTCAAGGCCACAGGACACAAGAACGCCTACTTCCCCCTCTTCATCCCCCAGAGTTTTCTGGCCAAGGAGGAGGAGCATGTGGAGGGGTTTGCGCCCCAATTGGCGGTGGTCACTCATGGCGGGGGCAAGGTACTCGAAGAGCCCCTCATCGTCCGGCCCACCTCGGAGACGATCATCAACGCTATGTTCGCCAAGTGGATCAGGTCTTGGCGGGACTTGCCTCTGCTCATCAACCAGTGGTGCAACGTGGTGCGGTGGGAGTTGCGGACTCGGCTATTCTTGCGGACGCTGGAGTTCCTCTGGCAAGAAGGCCACACGGCCCACGCCACGGCGGAGGAGGCGGAGGAGGAAGCCCGTCGGATGTTGGAGGTCTACCGGGAGTTCGCCGAGGAGGAGATGGCTATCCCGGTCATCGTGGGGCGGAAGAGCGAGGCGGAGAAGTTCGCCGGAGCCGTCCACACCTATACCATCGAGGCTATGATGCAGGACAGGAGGGCCTTGCAGGCGGGCACCTCCCACTTTCTGGGCCAGAATTTCGCCAAAGCGTTCGAGATAACCTATCAGACCAAAGACAACCGCCTGGAATATGTCTGGCAGACCAGTTGGGGCCTTAGCACCAGGGTGATAGGGGCCATCATCATGGTCCACGGCGACGACCAAGGGCTGATATTGCCTCCCCGCCTAGCGCCGATAGAGGTGGTGATAGTCCCCATCTGGCGGAGCGATGAGCAAGAGGCCCAGGTGCGAAAAGCGGTGGAAAGGGTTAAGGATGAGTTGAGAGGTGTGCGTTATGAGTTCGATGACCGGGAGACCTATACCCCTGGCTGGAAGTTCAACGAGTGGGAGCAGAAAGGGGTCCCGCTGAGGATTGAAATCGGGCCTCGCGAGGTGGAAAAAGAGCAGGTGGTCCTCGTGCGGCGGGACACGGGGGAGAAGAGCATCACGCCTCTTGAAGGACTCAAAGAGCGAATAGAAGCCTCCCTGGTAGAGATTCAGAAGAACCTCTACAGTAAGGCTTTGACTTTCCGGGAGGAGAACTCCTACCAAGTGGACGACTACGAGGAGTTCAAGCGGATTCTGGAGGGGCCGGGGGGCTTCCTTGGGGCCCACTGGTGCGGGTCGGCAGAGTGCGAAGCCCAGATAAAAGAGGAGACCAAGGCCACCATTCGGGCTATCCCCTTTCAGGAACAAGAGCGAGGTAAATGTATTCGCTGCGGTGAGGTCTCCGTACAGCGGGTGGTCTTCGCCAAGGCCTATTGATTGACATCCTTAGCCATCTGCCTTAAAATAATTAAGATATAGGCACCGGGAGGGAAGAAGGGTGAAAGAGTATAGTATCGATCGTATAAGAAATGTGGCCTTATTATCTCATGGCGGTGCAGGGAAGACCTCGCTGGCGGAAGCGATGCTCTACAACACGGGAGCCATAAAGCGGCTGGGCAAGGTGGACGAGGGAACCACGGTCTCTGACTACGACCCGGAGGAGATACGCCGTCACATCTCCGTTAACACCTCGCTCATACCCTGCGAATGGCGAGAGCATAAGATAAACGTCCTGGATACCCCGGGCTACGCCGATTTCGTGGGGGAGATGAAAGGCGCCACTAGGGTAGCCGATGGCTGTGTCATCGTTGTCGATGCCACCTCTGGTGTGGAGGTAGGCACGGAACTGGTCTGGAAATACGCCGATGAGAGGGATCTACCCCGTCTCGTCTTCGTCAATAAGATGGATCGGGATAACGCCAATTTTGGCCGTACCCTGAACCAGTTGAGAGAGGCGTTCGAAGGAAACTTTGTCCCCCTGCAACTCCCGGTGGGCGAGGGAGAGGGGTTCGAGGGGTTGATAGATCTTGTCACTATGAAAGCCTATGTGGGCGAGAAGAAAGATATCCCCCCAGAACTATTGGAGGAGGCCCGTTCTTTTCAACAGGCGTTGGTGGAAGCGGCGGCAGAAGCAGAAGATGAGTTGATCGTAAAATACCTGGAAGGTGAGGAGTTGACCGCCGAGGAGATGCGGCGAGGGTTAGTAGCGGGGACGAAAGCCAGATCCGTTATTCTTGTCCTCTGCGGCTCGGCCACGCAGGTGGTGGGAAGCCAGGCCCTGCTAGATGCTATAGTAGAATATCTACCCTCTCCGGCCGAAAGGGAAGTGCGGGCTAGGAGCCCCCTATCGGGCCTAGAGGAGAGTTTAGAGGTGAGTCTCGCTTCTCCCCTAGCCGCTTTGGTATTTAAGACCTTCGCCGACCCCTATGTGGGCAAACTCACCTATTTCCGGGTTTATACCGGAGTGATGGAATCGGACTCCCGAGTGCTCAACGCTTCTAGGAATAAGGAAGAGAGGATCGGCCAACTCTTTCACCTGCGGGGCAAGGAACAGGAAGCGGTGAAATCGATTTCCACCGGGGATATCGGAGCCGTGGCCAAACTACAGGCCACCTCCACGGGTGATGCCCTTTGTGACAAGGATCACCCCCTCCTCCTTCCGGAGATCGGCTTCCCCCATCCGGTCTACAGCGCGGCCATCAAGCCCAAGACGAAGGCGGATTTGGACAAGATGGGAACGGCGCTGGCCCGTCTGGTAGAAGAGGACCCCACCCTTCAAGTCAGCCGGGAACAGGATACGGGGGAGACGATCCTCTCCGGGATGGGCGAATCCCATGTGGAGATCGCCGCCCGGCGGTTGGAGCGGAAGTTCGGAGTGGAGATCGAGACCGATGTCCCTAAGGTGCCCTATAAGGAGACCATCCGCTCTACCGCCAGCGCGGAGGGCAAATATAAGAAACAGACCGGCGGCCGCGGCCAGTACGGGGTTGTGCAGTTGAGGCTTGAACCTCTACCCAGAGGCCAGGGTTTTGAATTCGTGGATGACATCTTCGGCGGAGCCATCCCCAGGAACTTTATCCCTGCCGTGGAGAAGGGGCTCAAGGAGGCGATACAAAGCGGGGTTCTGGCTGGCTATCCGGCTATCGATTTCCGAGCGGTCCTCTACGATGGGAAATACCACCCCGTCGATTCCTCAGAGATAGCCTTCAGGATCGCGGCTTCCCTAGGTTTTAAGAAGGCGATGGAAGAAGCGAACCCGGTGCTCCTAGAGCCTATCATGCAACTCGCCATCACCGTCCCGGAAGAGTTCATGGGTGATGTCTTAGGAGACCTGAATAGCAAACGGGCTCGGGTCATGGGCATGGAACAGTCAGGAGGGTTGAGCGTCATCACCGCCCAGGCCCCCCTGGCGGAGGTACAGAGGTATGCCACCGATCTGCGCTCCATGACCCAAGGGCGAGGCCATTTCACCATGGAATTCGACCACTACGAGGAGGTGCC
>DMLA01000041.1 GCA_003453555.1 Chloroflexota bacterium
GCCAGAGGCTGTTACAGCCCCGGCCAGGGAACTCGCCAGGTTGACCAAGTCGTTGTTCAGCCAGCGCCAACCGCGGAGATGCCTAGTCAGACTCCCACAGCGATGAACCGCCCGCTCCGTCTCCACGCCACATTCCGGACAGAGGTATACCCCTTGGAAGGTAGCCCCTAGGAGGCTATCGAAGCCAGAGCCTATGAGCCCACCTGCCGAAGAGAGCACTGCCAACCAACCTGGCATATTTGCGCCCCTCTCCCCGCCCAACGCCAAGAGAAGATAGGCTGTAGCCCCCATGACCAGACCGCCGGCCAGGGAAGCAAGAGTCCCCAAAAGGGTGACACCTCCCGATGTCCCCACGGGCACCACCTTCCCCGTGGTGATGAGACGAGGCGGACTGGGGCTGAGAACCCCTAGTTCGGTAGCCCAGGTATCGGCACTTATCGCAGCCATGCTCCCCAAGAAGGCAGCAAACAAGAGATCGTTTGGCCAGGGGAAATGGAGGATAGCGAGAAGGGCTCCCAGGCCTCCATTGGCCAGGACCTGCCCTAAATCCCTCCGGTGGCCCTTGGCGAACTTCTCCGCCAGCGCTTGTTTCTGGCCCCTCCTATAATGAGATAAGAGGCTAGCCAGGACAAAGAAGGCTATGAGCAATAGACCCCACCTCCAGCCTCCCAGTCCAAAGGTGATGGTGCCCACCACTATGGCTCCTAAGACCCCGCTCCGGGAGAGGGAGCGGCCCCGGTAAGCGACAGCGGATATAGCCAGACTCAAGAGAAACCCACCAACTAAGTAAAGCATCTAGACCGCCAGCAGGAGATAGAGAAGCCCCGTGGAGAAGAAGGGCACGCTAAGGTTGTCCAGGCCCCAGGGAGAGAAAGCCTCCACCAGGGTGGCCCCTAGAGCCGTGAGGAAGGAGTAGAGAAAGCCCTCGGCCGGAGAGAGGGGCAAACCTACCAGGAATAAGACCACAAAGGTGGCCAACAGACTGAAGATGAACATGGCCGTCGAGCCCTCCCAGGAGCGACGGCCGCCCAGGACCTCGTACCGGTGGCGTCCCCATCGCACCCCTATCAAAGAGGCGAAAGCGTCCCCCCAGGTCATGGGCATGACCCCCGCGGCGACTACCCCCTCTTGGCCCCGCGGCCAGAGGAGGAGGAGAAGGATGGTGATGGAGAGGGCGAAATAGACGGTTCCCGGCGTCGAACCCCGGGTATCCATCGCTTTGAAGATGGTGAAGCGATAAAAGATGTAGTTGAGGATCACGAAACTGGCTGTAGGGACGACCCCCCACCACCAATGGTCGAAGATGTAAATGATGCCTATCACCCAGGAGCCAGCGGCGATATGGATAACTTTGCGGGTGAACTCCGTGGGCCAACCTCGCCAGACCCTCACCACCTCCGCCAAACCTATAAGGCCGAAAGCGAAGATGTAAGAGAGGACCAAGCCTAACATGTCCCGCCCTGACATGCTAACACTCCCACACGAGAATCACCGCTGTGCCCAGAGGAACAAAAGCGCACAACAGGAAGGGCAGCCCCACCCGGAGTCCGGCGACGAGACCGAGGGCAGGGCCTATCGCTGTGCACAGGGTAAGCAGGTTGACTATTGTGCCCTCCCCGAACTAAGCCTCCTCAGGAGGCTCCAGATATATTGATCGGCCTGCACCACAAAGACGCCAAAAACAACGACTACTAGACCTATAACCATCCTAAGTGTCAGTTCCTCCCCCAGCAAGAACCAGGCCCAGAGGGCTATCTGCAGGGGCATAGTATTCGCCACCATAGCCTGTTCAAAGGCCTTAAGGTATTCCAGGGCGTGATTCCAGAGCACATAGGCGAAGGCTGTGTTGACCACAGCCAGCCAGAGGAGGATCGCTATGCTGGTCATGGTCAGTCGAGGAAACGGTTCAAAGGCCGCGGGCAGAAAGAGGAGCCCGCCTCCTACCCCCAGGCTGATGATGGATAACCATAAAGGTCCGGGGACGCCATCCCGGGAGAGGTCTCGAACGAGTATCATCTGATAGGCGAAGGAGAGCGCCGCCCCCAGGGCGATGATGATTCCCATAGCCTGCCCCATAGCCACATGAAGGGGGAAGAAGATATAGGCCCCAACCAAGGCCAAACCTATCCCCCCAATCTGGAGGAGCGAGGGGCGCTCGCGGAGGTGGAGCACCCCCAAAACCGCTACCAGAAGAGGTATCAGGCCCTGTACAAAGGAGGCCGTCACCGCAGGGATCATAGTGAGCGATAGGAAGAGGAAGCCATTGCCCAGAGTATAGGCTGCGATGCCTACCCCTGCCAACTTGACCCATCTACGGAGGCCCAAGTCTCGGGGCGGACCTTGCCTCCTCAGCGCCAAGGCGAAGGCCAGAAGGACCAAGAACCCTCCGAAATAGCGTAGCCCAGCGAAGAGGAAAGGGGGCAACTCCTCCAGACCCCACTTGATGAGAACGAAGGAGGATGACCAGAGGATGGTGACCAGGGTGGCTTCCGCTAAGGCGAGGAGATGCGGGTTAATCATGTCTTCACTCTAACGTAGCGTTGCCCCTTGTGAACGACATATGCTCCCCGTCGGAGGCGAGCTCCGACGCTACTTTCTCAACTATCCACCGCTCCCAAGTGATGCTATAGAGGACACCAGTGCGATTCTTCCCGCTACTATACCATAACTGGCCTCAAACCTCCATCTCTGAGAATGAAAAAGCGGCCTCACTATGGAAGCCGCTCTTCCGCGCTCTCCACCTATCTTTCCGGTTCCAGAATCCGTACCTCGCAACTGCAAAGTCGCTTGAATCTCTCCGCGTCGGCTCGGGAGCCCACGATCTCCCCATAATGCATGGGGATGGCCACTTCGGGCTTGATCCTCTCCGCGGCCTGGGCCGCCTCCTCAGCGGTCATGGTGTAGGTCCCACCCACAGGGAGGAGGGCTATGTCGGCCCTGATCTCGTCCATCTCTGGGATCAAATCTGTATCCCCGGCATGGTAGATGCGGCTCCCGCCCATCTCGATTATGAACCCCACCCAACCATTGGCCTTAGGGTGATTGGGCTTGTCGGTATTATAGGCGGGGACGGCCTCGATAGCCACCTCGTCTACCTTTAGGCTATCCCCAGGCTTCAGGATGCGCACGTCACCCCTGAACTCGCCAGCGCAATCCGCCACGGTGACGATCACTGTCCCCTCTTTTTGCAACTTAGCCACATCTTGGGGCGAACAGTGGTCGTGGTGGGAGTGGGTGACCAAGATTATATCTGCCGGCTCAGCCCTGCCCAGTTTCCAAGGGTCGATATAGATCACCTTATCGCCCTCGATCTTGAAACTGGCGTGTCCTAGCCAACCGATCTTCTCTATCATCCAGCACTCCTTATAGAGGTGAGGAGTTAGAAACTACATCTGAATTTTATGTTCTTATGATGGCCTGTGTGCCGCGTTTTGTAGACAAACCCCTCTCTTATGGATAAAGCAGAAGCGCCAGGATCGCAACTCCCCTTGATGACGATATGATAGATACACCTCGTACCTAGGCCTTGAAGCGGTGTCTTTTATAGAGCGGCTTCTTTTCTTTCCCTCGAATTATACGAGACCCCATAGACCAAAAATGAAACGATTGGTGAAAGAGGCTGAGGATAGTGCAAAGAACACCACTGAACAAACAAAAGCGGACCTACAAGACTACCCCGGTACCTCGAATCGGTATCCCACCCCGCGCACCGTTCGCAAATATACCGGCTTGCTCGGGTTATCCTCGATCTTCTCGCGGAGCCATCGGACGTGGACGTCTAAAGTTCTTGTGTCCTCCGTCCAGTCGGTGTCCCACACCTCCTTCATAAGGAACTTGCGGGTGAGCACTGCACCGCCGTTCTTCATGAAAGTCTGGAGCAAAGCGCACTCCTTGGGCGTCAGGCGAACGGTCACCTTGCCCTTGGTAACACAGCGGTTCTCGAGGTCTAAAGATATACCCCCAGCCTGGAGACGTTTGGCCTTTCTTTTCCTGCGGGTTTGAGGGGTTTTTCGCTTTGCCATCCAGTTGACCTTGTTACCCGCATCCGCGGGAGGGTACAGGGGAAAACGACGTTTCTAGTATACAACGATGCCGTCCGACTGTCAACATTTTGCATTATATCACAGCCTTTCTCCTCCTGGCAACCTTTGGCCGTCGAAAAGGAGAAAGGGCCATCGCTATTCGATGGCCCTTGAAAATCGATCCTTTCCGCCTGCATCTAATGGCGGTCCCTACCTTTTCCGCGGTCTTCGGGAGGGCTAGGGTGTTCTTTCTTCTCCTGTCCGGGTGGCACCTCGGGCCGCCCTTGTTGGATAGCCTCCCTAGCCCGCTCATGGCCCCGTCTTGAAACCGTAAGAGCCCTCTCCAGAGCAGACTTAGCCTGCTCCGGAACGCGGTCACGGACCCTTTCAAGCACCTTCTGCTGGCGCTCGGTAAGATCGACCAACTTCTCAAAGAGGATCTCGCGATTCCCTTCCGGGGCTACCTCTATCTCCTCCAGGGTTTCTTCTGTTTCCGTGGCCAGTTCCACCAAGATGCTTTCCTCCACCTCCTCGCCCCTCTCGTCCAACGCTTCTATCTCCTCCGTCCTACGCCTTGTGAACTCCAAGCGCAGATGGGTCTTCCCCGACAGGTCACGAACCACCAGGAGCCTTAGCCTCTCGGTCACCCTCTTTACAGGATACAAGGGGTCTCCGGGTATACTGCCTTGCGCTGCCATGGCGGTACCGGCGCTGGCTAGCACCAGGGCCAGGATCACGGTCAGAACGGCTGCCCATCTCCTCGCCCTTACAGGGGAAAAGATAGGAGTCAAATACCGATCCCAGAGAGAGCGCCTCCTGGCTCGCTGGAGAGCCCTCGCCTTCTCAACTAGGCGTTTTTCCAAGTCGCCCACGAAGGCCTCTGTGGGTGGAGTTGAGATCTCCTGGATTCGACTAGCAAGTTCCAGAAGAGGCTCTAACTCCCCCTCCTCGGCTGAAGGCTCCAACTTTTCACCCTTGCGAAGCCGCTCTAAACTTTCATCTAACAACGATTCAAAACCCTTTTTCACCAGACGTTCTCCACCCGTTCACTACGCCTCTTTAGGGAGTTCTTTCCCCGAGACCTCTCAATCCCAAGAGATGACCATCACTTCCAAAACCCCCTACTTCTCCCCCTCATCCTTCTCTAATAATCGCCTCAGCGAGGCCAGGGCCCGATGCTGCAAAGACTTCACCGCTCCTTCGCTCTTCCCCAACAACCGCCCCACTTCCACATTGGTGAGCCCTTCTCCAAACTTGAGAACTATCACCTGCTGTTGCTCCTCCGTCAACCGCCCGAGGGCCTGGCGAAGGCGCTCCCTGGCCAACGCCGCCTCCGTTGTAGCCGCGGGACCTTCACCAGGAGCGCTAAACCCCTCGCTCAGGGAGACAGTTTCTTTCCCGGCCTGACGGCGAAAGTAGTCCACCACTCGACCATGGGCGATGCGGAAGAGCCAAGCGGCGAAAGGCACCCCTCGATAGTCGAACGATTCTATCCCCTCCAGCATTTTGAGGAAGACATCGGCGGTCAGATCCTCGGCCAGATCCTCTCGACCAACGCGTAGATGGATATACCGATATATGGCGCCTACATGCTGCCGATATAGTTGGCTGAGGGCCTCGCGGTCGTACTCCTGCGCGCGTCGGACAAGCCGCTCTTCATCTCGCACTTCTGGCCCTCATTGTCCATACCTTATACCGCAGCCGGAGCCAAAAAGATACGGATCAGAAATCGGCTTGCTATAG
>DMLA01000138.1 GCA_003453555.1 Chloroflexota bacterium
TCACCCCGGAAGCCATCGCCCCGGGTGGCGCCTTGCACCAATACCCCCTCTTCATAGGTCAGAGAGATAGCCAGGCCGTCCACCTTGGGCTCCAAGACATATTCGAACTTCTCGTCTAGCAGCCGGCGGATCCTCTTCTCCCAAGCCCTCAACTCCTCCTCATTGAAAGCGTTATCCAGGCTGAGCATGGGCACCCGATGCTCCACCTCTCCGAAGGCCTCCACCGGCGGGGCCCCTACCCTTTGGGTGGGAGAATCGGGAGTGATAAGTTCTGGATGGGCTCTCTCCAACTCCTCTAATCGGCGCACCAAGGCGTCATATTCGGCGTCTGAGATCTCGGGAGAGTCCAGAACATGATACAGGTAGGCGTGGTAGCGGATGACCCGCCGCAGAGCCTCGATCCTTTCCTCCACCTCAGCCATGGTATTTACCTCTTTAGAAGTGCAGATTATAACTCTATTATACCACCATCTGGGCGAAAATTTATATTACCCTCCCAAGAGCCAGAGAGCCACCTGGGGGGTGACCCTGGCCTCCAGGAAGGCGGCGAGGAGGAGGAGAGGAACCACGAGGAGGAAGAAGACCTTCAAGAAATTGACGATAGCCAGCAGGAACCCCTCACCCAGGGAGAGGCCCCGGGGAGGGGCCAAGATGGCAGCACCGATCTCGAGGGCGAAGGCGGTGGCTATCCAAGCGGCCGGTATCTCCACCAGGCCATGGGGGAGGACAAAAGCCGCCAGGGTGATAAAGGGGCTGTAGCCCACACTAGCCGCCTGCCCCAGCAAGAAGCCCACCATCCCCAAAGGGACGAGGAGCAAGAGGAGAGGAGCGGCGCCGAAGGAGATGACCCCCAAGAGGGCGGCGATGAGAAGGGCTCGTACGTTGTGAACGAAGAGGCTCCAGGCGCTGAGGCCTGGCAAGAGGCCCAGATCTTGCCATTCGCGGCCCAAGTCGGAATTGACCAACCCTTCCAGACCCCCTCTCAGAGGATACCTTACGGCGAAGGCCCACCCCACCAGAAGCCCCCCGGCCATCACCACTAATACCACAGAGAGGGGAGAGAGATAACGCCTCAGGAGCCTCGGCAGGTGGCTTCGGTAGAGGCGACCCAGGGTGAGAGGGGATGGCTCTGTGCTTGGTATTTGGCCCGGTGGCGAAGACCAAAAGCGGCTGAAAGAGCGCCGCAATCCAGAGAGGGTGACCTCGTCGTATTGGCGGGCTAGGATCTCTTCCCGGTTGAAGATCCGAATGCCGGTGCGTACCAAGGCTAGATCGACTATGAGCAGGCCGAGGATCGCCAACCAGATCACATCATACCGCATCCAGAAGAGGAGCACCGCTTCCCCTTGGAGGAAGAGGGCTATGGGGACGATGATGAAACTGGCGAGGAGGTTGGCGGCGCGCACACTGGTAGTATGGCTGGAGACCACCACCGCCCCCGCCACCATCACTAAAGCCTCCATAGTGGTGAGAAGCACCACTTGTAAGAACGCTTGTGCGGGAATATGGTAGTCGGTCGTCCAGCGCAGCCCTATGAGGTGAAAGATGAGGCCCAGGTAACTGGCCGCCACAGGGATGAGCATAGCGGCCAAGAGTTTGCCCAGATATAGTTCTCCATCGGAGATGGGGGTAGCCAATAGAGGCTCTAGGGTGTTCCTCTCCCTCTCCCCCACGAAGGTCTCCAAGGCGATGACCAAGGAGAAAGAGATGGGGAAGAAGCCCACGATCAAAAGGGAGAAAGGCACCAGTTGCTGGGCGATGATAGCCGCGTTATCGGCCACACCATAAGCCAGGGCGAAGTCGGCGGCCACCTTGGAGGCGAGGCTCATTATCCAAGGGAAGATGAGGGTGAGGAGCAAAATAGGGGTGACGATCCGCCAATCCCTGAAGGAGTCGCGCACCTCGCGCCTGGTGATGACCAGGGCCTTGGCTAACGATTCGCCGGCTCCCTTGCTCATCGCCAGGGGGCTAAGATAAGAGCGTATCTCCATCCCCATCCTCCACGATGCGGAGGTAGACCTCCTCCAGGCTCCGGGGCACCTCGCTCAAGGTGACCACCTCCGCTCCTTCCTCCGCCAGACGGTGGAGGAGGAGAGGGTTCACCTCCTCTGGCGAGGGGGTGCGGTATCGGAACCAGGCAGGGCCATGCTCCTCGACCTCCACCCATTCTCCCACCTTGGAGAGTAGATTATCTAGAGGGGAGGCTAAGTGCAACTCAAATAGGGGTACCCCCAGAAGTTGCCGTTTCAACTCCCCGGGCGTCCCTAGGGCGATGATCCGCCCCTGACTGATGATGGCTATACGATCGGCCAGGCTCTCCGCTTCCGCTAAGTTGTGGGTGCAAAGGAGGATAGTATGCTGGGAGGAGCGTAAACCTCGAATGTAGTCCCGCACCATCTTGGCGCTATGAGGGTCCATAGCCGAAGTGGGCTCGTCGAGGAAGAGGATCTGGGGGTCATGGATCAGGGCCCGCATGAGGGCCACCCTCTGACGCATCCCTTTGGAGAACTCGGCTAGGCGCTTCCCCCTCATACCCAAGACGCCGAACCGTTCCATCAGTTCCTCGCTCCGACGCCGACGTTTCTCTGTTGACATACCATACAATTCCCCAAAAAAGTCAAGATAATCACCCAGGGACATACGGAGATATAGGCCCGGGAATTCGGTCAAAAAACC
>DMLA01000026.1 GCA_003453555.1 Chloroflexota bacterium
GGAGTGTACAGGCCAGGCGAGCACCGTGAAAGACAGCCAAAGAGGGGCCAAACAGTTTGCCCAATGAGATGTAAAAGGGGAAATAGAGAGCCGGCCCATGGGGCTCGCTGGTGAAGGGGTAGTGGCGTAGCCACCCTCCCCGTGCTCCCTCCCGCATGGCGGATAGATAGGCGCTGGTGTCATCGGGGTTGCCAAAGGAGCCGAGGAAGGTCATGCCTTCCGGGGGGAAGAGGAAAGCGACTAGGTAAGGCAAGCCGATCAGCGCTAGAAGGAGCAGGAGCCATTTCCCTACCCACATCCATTCTCCTAAAAGGATCGCCCCCCGCTGACGAGCATTTCGACCTTCTCGACCGTTAGGTGATAACATAGCACTGCCTTGTGGCTCGACCCTCTGAAGGAGGAGGGTATCCAAAGATATGGGCAACCTATCCTTCATCTTGCCTCTCCATGAGTCGATTGAGCCCTCCCCAAAGAAGCGGACAGGTAGATGGCCGCCACTAAGAAGGGCGTCCAGAGGTAAAAGACCTCGTTCGTTCTCAGGATGAACCTTTGGATAGCCAGGATGGCATAACAGATGAATAGGGCTGAGACGATCATAGCCTTTGCCCTGCCGTGCAGCCCACCACTGACCAGCCAAGCGACTATCTGTAACAATGGAACAACCAATATCACTTGGTCGATGCCCCAAGCGAAGGTGGTGGTAGGCAATGTGAGCAGCAATAAGAGACTGGTGAACGCTGGCCAATCGGTCTCCTCCTGGCGATAGAAGGGGATCAAAACGACGGGTAAGAAGGCCACCCAAAGCAGTTTGGCCCAAGATAGGGTCGCTCCCTGATAGTAACTTATTGCGCCGCCGATAGTGGGAGTGAACCAATCAAGGGGAGGCGACCCCATAATGGAGACGAGGTAGGATGGAAGCCAGTTTGGAAAGAGAAGTTGCAGAGGAAAAAGTAAGGCCAGTAAGGCTGCTGAGAAGCCTATCGGTATCCCCCAGCGCTTTTGACGCACCGACCATAGAAGTATCGCAGGCAGGAGAAGGCAGATCAATTGGGGCTTGATCGTGGTCAGAACCAGCATCGCCCCTGCCCAGAAGTCCCGATTTCTCTCGATATAGAAGAGGGTCCCTGAGATGCCTAAGAGAACTAAAGGGCTGACCTGTCCCGAGAAGATGGCCGATAGCGTTTGGGGGAATAGAAAAGCGGCGGCCATCGCTGCCCAGAGAAATCGGCCCTTCGCTTCGATAGCGAAAACCCGCCATAAGAAATAGGTCGCCAGCCCCATCACTAACATGTTGCTCAGTAGCCAGAGAAAGACCGCCTCTCGGAAAGGCAATAGTCCAAATGGAGCGAGGACGATGCCAAGCCAAGGTGGGTTCATCACTAACCAGGGGCGCTCCTCTGGCCAACCGAGGCCCTTCTCCACTCTGTAGAGGGCAGCCCTATCATAAGGGTTGCCACCTTCAAGGATGAGGCGAGTGGCGCTCCAATAGGCTATGAAATCGTGTGTTCCAGCGGAACCATAGCCGGTGTACTCTCCTTGCAGGTTCAGAAGCATAGCACCAAGGAGTAGCGTGAGCAGGATCAGGATGAGGATCTTGGTTCTTTGGTTAGCAATCATTCTCAATCGCTCTTCGGATACCGCATGCAGAGCACTGCTAGTTTGTCCTCGTAAGTCTTTTGCCGATCCTTATCCCCATCGAAGAGGGTGACTAGGGTTCCCTAACGAAGACGACCGCCAGTTCATCGGCGTAGACCTGCTGCCAGTTCGGACTTTCCGTTAGTAGAGCGGCAAAGGTGCTATCTCTCTCGATAATGATGGAATTTATGTCGTATCTCTCCAGGGGTTCACGCCACTGGGAGGAGGCCCAATAGGCTTTTAGATATTCATCTAACACCTCTTCGCCGTACAGGTGTGTTCGCCCGTCGATGAAGACCCGATATTGAGGGTGAAGTCGCCAGATGAGGAACCCGCCCCAATTGTAGGAGTTGAAAAGTTCCGGGGGAAGATCGTTTCGGGCCAAGAAATCGGCGGCCTCATAGGGTAGAGAGCGCTTCTGGGCTACCAGGTTGGCCGAGGGGGTAAGGGTGGGGCTGACCTTAACGATGCATCCGGCGAGAACCAAAAGCAGGATGAACCAGTTGAGGGGAAGTTGCCAGCCCTGGGGACGACCCCCGGTTGGAGGCTCCTCCCCACCGCGCCAAGAGTGCCAGGCGAGGCTCCCGTATTTGGCCAGTACAGGGGTGGCTACCAGGGCAAAGAGTGAGATGTTGCGCGCTGCTAGGAGTGACATATAGCCGAAGACCAGGAGGTAAAGGAGGTCGGTGAGATCTGCTCGCCTGGCCGAAAGGCCGAGGGTTACCATACTCAAAAGCAACATCCAGATGAAGGGATGGAACTGGAGAAGATGGAAGTTGGGAGAAGCCCATTCCGATAGATTCTTGAGGGGCTCTATGCTCGCCGTCTGGAGGGGGTAGAGGTACAAGCGGAAGGTGTTGGGGTTGAGAACAACCACCGCCAGGGAGATCGAGCCCCAGATCAACAACTGCCTCCACTTTCTTGCCTCGATCCTTCCCTTAGCAGAGCCGAATAAATGCTTTGCCCCTTCCCCGACCAGTGGGAGACCAACCAGGATGAAACCAGCGACGTATCCGCTATGGCTATTAGCCCAAAGAAGCATGAGAAGGGGGAGCAGAAAGAGATAGTTACGCTGGCGTTCTTTGTAGAGGAAGAGGATGAATAGAAAGAGTGCGGCCAAGAGAAAAGAGAAGAGGTGGGGTCGCATCTCCCAGGTGATGGCGGAAGCGAGGGCTCCCAGGAGGGTAGCGAAGACCCGTATGTAAAGATGGCCCGAACTGCCAAGGAAGGTGAGGAGGAAGACCAGAGTGATGGTGCCCGCCGTCAAGAAGGCTAACCCGCCGAAGCCGAAGGCTCGATAGGATAGATATATGACCACTTGGCTCAACCAACTGTGGTTTATCCAGCGGTTGCCAAACGCCGTATGGGAGAAGATGTCTTGGCGGGGGATGCTCCTCGTTTCCCAGATATGCTTGCCTGTGGCCAGATGCCACCACAGGTCGGTGTTAGTCACCTCATGGGCGGCCATAGCGAAGATGGAGATGAAGAGGATAATGACCAGTAACCGCTTGGTATCCAGAGCCACAAATACCCTTCCAACCATCGCTCTTTCCGCCTATAGTTAATCGACAGGTTCCTTTTACACAGTTTACTACGATGGCTATGCTCTTGGCAATGGGAAAAAAGCACTAAGGGGGAGCGAGGTCGAAGGCGTCCTATTGATAGTGCTTCTTTAGGGTTTGACCTTGCGGGCGAAGGTGGTGAAGAGGTCGCCCAGGTTGATGGGGATGGGGAGGTGAGCGAGGTCCAAACTCCTGGTTAATTTTCCCAGGCTTTGGGCCAGCACCCCGGCATAAGGCTCCAGGTGAGAGAGGAGATAGCCTAGGCGCAAATAGCGGCCTTGGGTGACCATCTGGATCACCTGGAAGCCTGTCTTCTCTAACATCTGGGCTAGGGTCTGGGGGGAGAAGTAGTAGAGATGCATCTCCATCAGCCAAGGCCAACGGTGGCCCATAAGCCGGGCGAAGGGGCTCTCGATGTTGATAGTGTGGATGCAGATGACCCCTCCCGGAGCGAGGACCCGATAAGCCTCCTGTAGCGAGGCTAAAGGGTTGGCGAGGTGCTCTATCACATCCCACATGGTTATTACGTCAAAGAACTGGTCAGGAAATCGGGCTTCTCTCAGCGTACCTGTGGTTACCCGTAGCCCCTGGGCTCGAGCCTGGTCGGCCGCCCAGGTGGAAGGCTCAACTCCCCAAGCCTCCCAACCTTGCTCCTGGGCGATCTCCAAGAAGACGCCGATGTGACATCCGATATCCAGAAGGCGCGGCCGCCCGCGAGGGGGCACTAGCCTGAGGAGAGGCTCTAGGTTCCTCCGGAAAGTCAGTATCCTCCCCTCCCGCTCCTGGAGGTAGGCCTTATCTATCACGTGCTCGTATTCGTGAAGGATCTCCCTCTCTTCCAATCGGGGGTTAGTGTAAACCAAGCCACATCGGCGACACTTGACGATAGGAGGGTGCTTGCCATAGGCGGAACTGGTGCACCGGAACCACTCCTGAGGAGGGTTGGCTTCCTCGGAGATGGTGGCTGGGTGTAGGAGCTCGGTATCGGTGGCGCCGCATAGGTTACAAGGTATGCTCTCCAACCCTCCTCCTACTGAGAGCTTAGACTCAAGCGGATGACGGTATATAGAGCCTTGAGGATCTCACCCTGAGAGATCTTCGAGGCTCCACGCTGCCTATCCTCGAAGATGATGGGCACCTCTTCGATCTCGTGCCCCATCTTCTGAGACCGGTAGAGGATCTCTATAAGAAAGGAGTAGCCATCGGAGAAGATGGTATCCAGGTCTATCGATTCCAGTACCTCTCGGCGGTAGCAGCGAAAACCGGCGGTGCAATCGTGAGCTCTCAAGCCTAGGGCTAGGCGGGTGAAGATGTTTGCTGACCGGCTCAGCGCCCTTCGGGCTAGGGTACGGTTGAGGGTGCCCCCTCCGTCAACGTATCGTGAGCCGATGACCAAATCTGCGCTTTCAGACCGGGTTAACAGCGCGGGGATATATCGGGGGTGATGGGAGAAATCAGCGTCCATGGTGATCACCCGGTCGGCTTCCAAAGAGAGCGCACGCTTGAAACCGACGATGTAGGCTGTTCCCAGTCCCATTTTGCGAGGGCGGTGAAGGACGAAAACCCGGGAGTCTTTCCTGGCCCACTCGTCGGCTATCTCTCCCGTACCATCGGAGGAGTTGTCGTCCACGACCACCAACTGGACGGGTAGGGAGAGGATCTCCTGAGCGAGTATTCCGATATTATCGCCCTCATTGTAAGTGGGCACCACCACCGCGGTCTTGAGTGATCTCTCCATACGAGGGCCATTTTACCACCTATTTTCTCCTAAATCAAGGCCTGGCTTGTATCCAGCGCCTTCTTGTAGTAGAATGGTTCATGAGATGATACCCTTATATGATGAGAACCCTACTCGGACCTTTCCCCTGATTACCGTCCTTCTCATCGCCGCTAACGTGGTGGTTTTCATCTATGAACTTGTCCTGCCCTCCCCCCAAGCCTTAGAGGGTTTCGTGCAAGCGGCAGCCATTATCCCTTACGACGTGACCCACAATCTCGATCTGAGGGTCTCTTTGACCCTTTTCACCTCCCTCTTCGTGCATGGTGGATGGCTTCACATCATCGGCAATATGCTCTACCTTTGGATCTTCGGGAACAATGTCGAGGATGCCATGGGCCATCTCCGCTTCGCTCTCTTCTATCTGCTTTGCGGCCTGGGGGCCAGCGCTGCCCAGATCGCGGTGAACACCAATTCCCAGGTGCCGAATATAGGAGCCAGTGGTGCTATCGCCGGTGTCTTGGGAGCCTATCTTATCCTCTTCCCCCGGGCCAGAGTGGTCAGCCTGGTGACTTTGGGTTACTTTGTGCGTCTGGTGAGGGTGCCGGCGGTTGTTGTTCTCGGCCTGTGGATAGTTGTCCAACTCTTTAGCGGCCTCGCCTCCTTGGGCATGCCTGGGGTAGGCGGCGTAGCCTGGTTCGCCCACCTGGGAGGCTTCCTTGTGGGGCTGCTTTTGGTCCGTCTCTTCGCCCGGGGTAGAGTGTGGTATAGAGGGGAGACCTTCTAGTGGGCATAAGGGTTCGGGGGCTCTACGATTTGCAGGTGATCGATCTGGAGATCGATGAAGCGGAGCGAAACCTTCGTGTTGTAGAGAGCGGTCTGGGGGAGAGTGAGGAACTCCGTTCAGCGCGGGAGAGCCTGGCTCAGGCTTCGGAGTGGCAAGCAGAGTTGCGGAGGCGGCTGCGGAATTTGGAACTAGACTTGGAGGAGGCGATAGAGAAAAGAAAAGCCTCCGAGAAGACCCTCTACAGCGGTAAAGTGAAGAGTCCGAAGGAACTAAGCGGCCTAGAGCAAGAGGTGCAGCTCTTGAAACGGCGCCAGGTGGAAGTCGAGGACGAGACTTTGGAGGTCATGAGCCAACTGGAGACGGCGGATGAACGTTTGGAGAGGGAGAGGAAGAGGTTGAAAAGGCTGGAGATAGAGTGGGGAGAGGAACAGGCGGAGTTGCAAGAGAAGCAGGCTGCCTTATCTTCCCGGCTCTCCCTTCTGAGGGAGAGCCGGGAGAGGCTCCAGGTCGCCATCGACCCCGAGGATCTGGCCACCTATGAGGATCTCCGCCGTCGGAAGGGGAGGCAGGGGGTGGCCTTGGTCCAAAACGGCATATGTCAAGGGTGTGGAGTGGCGGTATCCACAAGCAAAGTGACCAGAGTGCTTCGCGGTGAGGAGTTAGTCCACTGTGCCAACTGCGAGCGTATCCTCTATCTAAAGGGGTAGTCATCTTGAGCAAAGGAGTCCCTTTCGCCAACCCGTACGTGATAGATAAGCCGGTCGTTGCAGCCTCCCATTTCTATGGGCGGCTCGATCTTTTGGCCTGGATAGAGAGCAGCCTCGATAAGGGGCAACGACTCTTGGTAGTGCAAGGCCCCCACCGTATGGGGAAGAGCTCCCTTCTTCACCAATTGGGTGTCCATCTTGGCTCTAAATATATGGTGTTCCCGATAGGGGAGATGGCCGAGTCCGGGCTGGATTTACTCCTCTGGCAGATAGCCTTGGCTATGACCGGGAGCCTGCCAGAGGAGCCGAAGAGGGAAGATTTCGAAGGCCAGCCCTCCTATTTCGGGGAGGAGTTCCTCCCTCGACTCTCCAAAGCGGTGGGGGGAAAGAGCCTTCTTTTGGCTCTGGATGATTTTCATCTCTGGGGAGGGGGCGACTCAGCGCTTCAGGCCGAACTCCTCTCCTATCTAACCTCACTAAACCTACCCCTTCTTTTGACCTGGGAAGGGCCCATAGGAGAGATGCTCTCCCAGGCTCTAATATGGAGGTTGGGCCCCCTGGATCGCGAGGAGGCAGAGCGGCTTATCACTGAGCCTAGCGCAGAGATCCTCGATTACGATTATGAGGCCCAAGAACGGATTCTAGCCCTCACCTCCGGCCACCCCTACTTCGTTCAACTCCTCTGCTACGCCCTCTTTGAACGATGTGTTTCCAAGCGTTGGGTGCTCAGGCAGGATGTTGACGAAGTGGTGCCGGAGACTGTGGCCTTGGGCGAGGGTTATCTAGAGCACCTTCTCGCCGCCTCCTCTCCCCAGGAGCGGGTGGCGCTGGCGGCCCTGGGCGCTATGCGAGGCATCCACGGCCTTATCCTGGAGGAGGAGGTGTGCTACCTCTTGCAACGGAGGAGGATACGCCTTTCTCCAGAAGAGTTAAGGGTGGCTTTGCATCGCTTGGTAGAGCGAGGGCTTCTGGTGAGCATGGCTCCCCATACCTATCGCTTCCAAGTCGAACTATTGAGGGTTTGGCTGGGGAAAGCAGGGGAGTTTGGAAGATCCTTGGTCGGGGAAGTGAGGCCTGGCAAAAGAGGGCCTGGCCTTCAGAGGTTCTTCTGGCCAGTGGCCGCGGCTTTAGTGGTGATCCTGCTTTTTCTGTGGTCGATGAGTTCGCGCTGGCAACCTCCTAGTGGTGGGGAAGGGGGGCAGGGAGGGCCGGTATCGCCTACTCCTACGAGTCGTGCCGGTATAGGGGTTTCTCCCACAGAGCCACTGCCCCCTCGCCAGAGCATAGCCTACATGTTTTGGGAGGAGGAGAGCGGCAGTTGGGAGATCTATCTTATGGCCAGCGATGGCTCGAACCGCACCCCCTTGACCCAAAACGAGGTGAATGATACCGGGCCTTCTTGGTCCTATGACGGGCGTCTTGTTTTCGTCTCCGAACGGGATGGGAACCGGGAGATATATCTTATGGACGCTGATGGCTCGAAACAGGTTAACCTGACCCGGAACCCAGCCCCGGACTCCAGCCCTTCCTTCTCGCCCGATGGGAGGAGGATAGTCTTCGCCTCCCGTCGGGATGGCAATTGGGAGATCTATATCATGGATGCCGATGGCTCGGACCAGGCCAGGGTGACCTTCAATGAAAAGCCGGACTACGCGCCTGCCTGGTCTCCCGATGGGACGAGGATAGCCTTCGTCTCTGAGCGGGATGGGAACAAAGAGATTTACGTGATGGAGACCGATGATTGGGAGGAGACGAGGCTCACCCACAATGAGGCCACCGATACCTCGCCCGCCTGGTCTCCGGATGGGGCGAAGATAGCCTTCGAATCCTACCGGGATGGGGACATGGAGATCTACATCATGAACGCCGATGGTTCCGGGCAACGGAATCTGACCAACGACCATACCGCTGATGATCATGGGCCCTCCTGGTCCCCCGATGGCTCCCAGATAATCTACTACTCTAACCGTGATGGCAACTGGGATATATACAGGATCGGGGTCGATGGAACGGGCAGGGTGAACTTGACCGAGAGCGCCGAGGCGGAGCAAGGGCCGGCCTGGAGGCCGTAGGGCCTTCTCTTACCTTAAAATTGAGCCCCTGCTATTGACAGGGGGCGTACTTTCTGCTACAATGGTTTTGCCATAGTACCAAAGTACCATCATGCCTGCGGAAGGATAAGATATAGCGGGGGCGAAGAAGCCTAGCCTGGACTATTGGATGCCCAGAGGCTAGGCGGAGCCGGTGGCCTAATTGACCGCAAAGTTCCGTTGGCTTTTTTGTCTTGGAGAGTAGTATGTCCTGTGTCTGAAAGGAGGTGATGGGGCGGGAGAATGGTTTGACAGTGGAGTCTTGAGAGAGAATTTTGGAAGGAGGAAAGTAGGTGAGAAAGAAAGTATTTGCGGTGTTAGTGATAGTGGGTTTGCTGGCCGCGATGCTATCGGCGGCGCTGCCGGCCGGCGCGTCGGAACCGCCGCCGGATTATCGGCCTGTGGATGTGGGCCCGGAAATTCGCGAATGGGCCGCGACTCCGGACCGCATCCAAGCCCC
Organism: Chloroflexota bacterium; assembly: GCA_003453555.1. Classification (GTDB taxonomy): domain Bacteria; phylum Chloroflexota; class Anaerolineae; order UBA7937; family UBA7937; genus UBA7937. The sequence goes on from DMLA01000026.1 coordinate 8,959, forward strand.
GCGAGGTAGGTTGCCTGACCCGGTTCGCCAGCATGGAGGTAAGAAGTCCGGTGGAGATAAGCCTGGTGCGGAGGCATCGTCAACCAGTGGAGATTGCATCCTGGACGCCAAGTACTTCCTGGCGCTGGACACGGTGATGGGCTACTACTTCTTCGACGTGTTTTACCTGATGGCAGATGGGTCAGAGGCCCAGATCTGGGTACAGGCTGACCTCAGCTGGCCCGAGGGCGACCCACGCCCGACGCCGATCATCACCTGCGAGCAAGCCCAGTACATGCTTGGGGAGTTCGAGAACAACATCTACCCCAAGGAGATCGACTTCTTCGGGGCTCCGGACTTCCATGATGGGTCGGCCTCTCTGCTGGAGGCGTGGGGCTATGTGCCGCCTGGATACTACTACGATTCCGCTGGTCGGCAAGTGATCCTCGTCGAGAACGTCAGGGATGACAACTACTACGATCCGGGGTATCCCCTCTACATTGCCGGGTTCTTCTCCCCATCTCTTGAGGCCTACTTTGACCGCAACACGATGACGATCGATGCCTACGATTGGGAGAATAGGACTGGCCCCGGCGTGGCGCGTCCTTATCTCTACGAGGGTGTCTTCGCGCACGAGTATCAGCACCTGTTGCACTCAGACTACGACCCCGCCGAGGAGAACTGGATCAACGAAGGCCTCTCCGACTGGGCCGAGGGATTGTGCGGCTACGGCATCCCCGATAGCCACGTGAGCGACTTCGCGGAGATGCCCGAGAACTCCCTCGTGGTGTGGGGCGACCAGGGCGACCTGGAGATCCTGGCCGACTACGGTATTGCGTACATGTATCAGGAGTACATGTACGAAAACTTCGGCGAGGGCTTCATCAAGGCTGAGTTCTTGGATGGTTCACTCCAAGGCATCGCCAGCGTTGATTCGGTGCTGGCGGGATTTGATACGACCTTTGCCGACACCTTCCATGACTTCTCGGTGGCGGCGTACACCATAGGAGCCTTCAGCCTAGAGGAGTTGGTTGACTTCCAGGTTGATGTTCGGCCCCCCGGCCCCGGCGAGCCACGGAACCCCGAGGCCTACGCCACGCCTGGTGCACCTCCCTGGGGCAGCGACTACTACCTCATCCACGGCTACGAGCAGGTCGCCAATTTCCGGTTCAACGGCTACGCCTTCAACCCCTTAACGTGGACCTCGGACGGCGACGTCTTGTGGAGTGGCTCAGGTGACCTCCTCGACAACTGGGCGATCTTCGAGGCCACAGGCGGCGGCACCCTCACCTTCGACACCATGTACGACATCGAGCCATTGTGGGACTTCGGCTTCGTGCAGGTGTCCACGGACGGCGGGTACACCTGGACCAGTCTAGAGAACGAATACACCACTTACGACCACGATCCGGACGCTCATCCCAAGGTGGTGGAGAATCTGCCCGGCCTGACAGGGGACAGTGGCGGCTGGCTGACCATGAGCTTCGACCTCACTGCCTACGCGGATAAAGACATCCTGATCGGGTTCCGCTACGTGACCGACTGGGCGGTTGCCGAGCCTGGCTGGTACATCGACGATGTCTGTGTGAATGAGACGCTGATCTCCGACGGCTCATCGACGGACGCCTTCATGAGCCTGAATGAGGTGCTAGGCATCGAAAACGACTACACCGTGACCTTCATCGGTGAGCGCATCCGGCGGGATGAGCCCGAATATGAGGTACGGACCATCATGTCGGGCGGCTATGTGTCCGACTGGGCCCCCATCCGCAAGATGTTCAACAACTATCGTCAACTGGTAATGCTGGTCACCTACGAGGCTGTGCAGGGAGTGACCTCCTACGCTGACTACACCTTCGAGATCGATCACCGCGGTGGCGTGCACATCAACAAATAGGTGCAGCGCTCCCCACATCCGTTGACGCAGAAGAGCCCGTCTTCACGGAGGCGGGCTCTCGCTTTATTTCTGTGGCTGCTCATCAGTCAGCAGGCATCCAAGGTTTTCCGTCCATTATCTCGCCGGGGTCTATAGGAATCAGCGGAAAGATAGGCACCCCGTACTCATCACATAGCACAGCCTGCTCTCCTCCTGCGTGATACTCATATACTTTATCGTTCACCCTCATCACCACCCTCCACCCCGGTACGATGACCTGGGCGTAAACCATCCCCGGCTGCGGACAGCCCAGGCTGGTGTCAGGCCACTCTACCTCTTCAACTTCTACTACTGCGATCTCCTCGCTGGAGATACCCAGCCAATCGGCTAGAGCCTCTTGCGCGCGCTCCTCGATGGCACCACCAGAAAGACAGGGGCCCCCAGGTTGAGGAGTCGAAATCGCGGGGGGTTGGGTCATATCCGTAGGGGAAGGCGTGGGCTGCAAAGTCGGAGTGCTGGTCAGGGTTGGCGCGGGGCTCAAAGTTGGGGGACTGGCCAGGGGAGTGGTTCCAACCTGGCAGGCAACCGCCACGGCCAGTAGTAAGATAGCAAATATTAGCCCCAGATTGTGCCTCTTGCAGATATGCACCTTTGACCTCACTATATAGACGGGCTAGGAAGTGGTAAAGTTCCCGAACCTTTTCCTCGCTTCCTTCTCCGACAGACCCCTTACTCTTATGGTCTTATTCCTGACCCTCTGCCCCCTCACTATCTCCACCTGTCGCTTTCTTACCCCTAGCGCCTGGGCTAGGAATTCCACTAGCGCCTCGTTAGCCTTCCCTCTTATCGGCGGAGCTGTTATCCGTACTCTTAGGGCCCCTCCCTCCACCCCCACGATCTCGTTCTTTTTGGCTCTGGGCACTACTCGAACGGGGAAGGTGAGAGAGCCGTCCTTCTCCTGAATCGCTAGCCCAGTGGCTTCTTCACTCATGTCTATTTTCTCAGTAGAGGGAGAGCAAGAGTTGCCTGAGAACCGTTTGCACTACTTGTAGGAGGACGAGGGCTACCAGGGGGCTGAAATCTATCATCCCTGTGGGAGGGAGAAACCGGCGGATGGGAGCCAAGACGGGCTCGGTCACCCGATGGATGAAGAGCGATATAGGGTGATAGGGGTCAAAGCGGACCCAGGAGAGGATCA
>DMLA01000118.1:0-910 GCA_003453555.1 Chloroflexota bacterium
TGGTTAGCCGGCTCGCCTCTTTAGAGCACCTCCCCCCGGGTCGTCCCTGCCTCCTTCTCTACGGCGGGGAGGATAGGCTAGCCCCTCAGGATCAAAGAGCAACATGCGAAGGACCGGAGATGATGATAATAGAGGGAGAGAAGCGTTTCTCCCTCCCTCGCTCTCCAGCCGCTATCTCCCTGACGGCGGATTGGTTCCAGGAGCGGTTAGGGAGGTAGGCCTTTCCCAGGGGATACTTTACGTATGGACCAGGCGCTCTTCCAACTCGTAAATGGGCTTGCGGGCCGCGTTCCCCTCCTCGATGGCGGTATGCGCCTCCTGGTGAACGACTACTTTGTACCCACCACCCTTTTCCTCCTCCTCATCTATCTCTGGTTCGAGGGGAGAACGATGGCCGATAGAGAGTTGAATCAGCGAGCCGTTATCCAGGTGATAGCGGCCTTCCTGGTGGCCAACGCCATAGTTAAGGCCTGCAACCTAGTCTATTTTCGCCCTCGGCCCTTCTCCACCCAGGAAGTTCATCTCCTCTTCTACCGTTCCTCGGACTCCTCTTTACCCAGCAACCCTGCTGCTGTAGGCTTCGCCTTCGCGGCGGTGATTTGGCAGCGGAACCGCAACCTGGGAGCCCTTATGGGGCTCCTGGCTTCCCTCTTCGCCATGGCACGCGTCTATTGCGGTGTCCACTATCCTCTAGACGTGGTGAGCGGGGCGCTCGTAGGGGTCTTCGCCGCCCACCTCACCACTAGAGCGGAGCGAGTTCTTAGTCCCCTTTCCACCCTCATCATCGAATCGGCAAGAAGGCTCAACCTAGCCTGAGACCCTTCATAGCACAAAGGCCGGGCCTGGGTGTAGCCTCTTTCACGGTATCAGCACTCTCCTGCCCTACCCCTTGACAAAATGGCTTCAGCGC
>DMLA01000118.1:1242-2166 GCA_003453555.1 Chloroflexota bacterium
ATATAATGATGATATGACGCAATGCGTCATGAAACGAGAGGAGGTAAGGAATGGCTAGGAAGAAAGAGACCCCTATCGAAGCAACTCGCTTTTTCGAAACCCTCCGCAAGGTGCTTCTAGCCAGCGTGGGAGCCATGGCTTTAGCCACCGATGAGGCTGAGGAACTCATCAGCCGGCTGGTGGAAAGAGGCCAAATCGCCCAAGAAGAGGGGCGGAAACTGGTTCAAGAGATGGTGGCTAAGAGCCAGGAGAGGGTGGAAACGAGAAGGGAGAAGATGGAAGCCTCCCTCGACGCCCGCATCGAGAAGGCGCTCGAAAGGCTCAACGTGCCCACCAAGGCGGAGATAGAGGGCCTGAGTAAAAGCATCGACGAATTGAGCAAGAAGATCGATAAACTGGCGAAGAAGGCCTAGAGCCAAAAGGGGCTTCTCTTTGCGTCTCATCAAGAGATACTCAAATCGCAAACTGTACGATACCCAAGAGAAGCGGTACGTTTCCTTAGGCCATGTGGCCGCTTTGATAAGGGCTGGCGAGGAGGTGCAGATCCTCGACCATCAAAGCGGCGAAGATCTCACCGCCGCTACCCTGGCTCGGATCCTGCAGCGCAGAAGCCTACCCCTACCCTTCCTGCGCTCCCTAATCCGCATCGGTGGCGATACCCTAAGAGCCTTCCTCGACGAGGCGAGGCTCGAACCCCTCGTTAGCCGGGGGGAGACAGCCTGGGAAGAGGCCCAACGACTGAGCGAGGAGCTGGCTGCCCATGCCCTGCGCCGCCGTCAGGACCTGGAAGCGGCGACGATGATCAAGGTGGAAGGGGCCCTAGAGCGGTGGCAGATACCCACCCGAGACGACCTTCAACGGCTAGAAGCGCGCTTAAAGGAACTCTCCCGCAAACTCGATTCCCTCCTCGCTAGCCGTGAAGAA
>DMLA01000118.1:2557-3784 GCA_003453555.1 Chloroflexota bacterium
AAAATAGACTGACTGGTCAGTTTAGGATCGAGTCTATGGACAGGGCTAAGGTGGCGGAGGAAGAGCGGAGCCAGATCTTGGAAACTAAGAAGTAGCCCTGGACAAATTGATGAGGCTTACGGGAGTGGAAGGGTTAGAAAAAGTCTATACCGCCTCCGGGCAACTCCAGGCCCACGTGATAAAGGGTCGCTTGGAGAGCGAGGGGATCCCGGTGCTTTTGCGGTACGATAGCGGGAGCACCGTCTTCGCGTTCACCGTCGATGGCTTGGGGGAAGTCCAGCTCCTCGTGCCCCGAGACCAGGCAGCGCGCGCTCGCCAGATCCTATCCCGGCCTCAGGAACCGGCGGAGTAGTTCAAAGTTGCAGCGACGAAGGCCCGCTTTCCCAGGACAACCTCTCTTTACCATGCCTTGCCAGGGACGAAACTCTTAGTAGGGGGGAAGGAGACCTCGGCCGACATTGATGGTGGTTCCTGCTTCCGCCGTCCCACCCTCCTGCAAACGGAGGATCCCACCTATTGGCATCGATGTATACAGCTCGTCCTTACTAGGCACCCAGGTCATCTCGATGGTCTTCGACTCCCCAGGCGCTAGTTCAAGGCGTCGCATCTCAGGGGTGATCTCTCGACCATCCGACCAGTAGATCCACTTGCGAACCCCCGCTCCTGTACCAACCTTAATATCCATGACCGAGGCCTCAGGTAGCTCAATCACCCAGCGTCCGGTGCCGTGATTTATGACCGTGAACTGAATATCCACCGACTGGCCCACCCGAGGTTTGTCCCGGCTGATCCAGAGCCTCAGTTCCAGGTCGGTATATCGATTCGCTCGCGTCTTTGGCTCTCCACCATCAAAGAGAAAACAGCCGGTTAGAAGGGTGGCAACCATAACCATCACACTCAATGATCTCTGAAGCCTCACCCAATCACCCCCCATGAAGCCTCGCGCCCATTCCCACACTACATCCTAATATGGCATAGGTCGTAGTCCTCGGAATTCGTATAGATAATGTGAACAACACCATTCTCTACCACAACACGGACTCCGTCTGGTTGCACTTCGCCGACGCTATCGGTAATCATTTCCGCCAGACGAAATGGTTGGGACCAACCGGCGGTGGTGCCAATAGCGTAGAGTACGTACACAGGTGGGGGCGAAAAGTGGTCTCCTTCAAACCAGACGGCGTGGACCTGTCCCGCGCTGCCAATTATTGCACTATCTCGTAACTC
>DMLA01000147.1 GCA_003453555.1 Chloroflexota bacterium
ACTCCGATTTTTCACCTCTTGCCGATCATCATAGATGGTTATGGTTCTTGGCGGGAAGCCATCATTAGAGCATTGGTGATTGCCAGGAGTTGAACCACCAACTACGGTAGGGAAGAAAGAACTATGCCCATGGTAGAAAAGGCTATATCTAGTTGAGCATGGGTCGTTAGGCCTGGGCTAGCCGCTTCTTCAGATAGGCTATGGTCTCCACTGAGGAGGGGTTCACTCCTCGCAAGGCAGCAAGAAATAGGCTCACATAATCCCCGAAATGGATGGTCGAGAGGGCCTGGGAGAGGAGGCTTCTGCCTTCAGCCTCCGTTGACCAGTGAGCTATCCCATATCGGTCTAGCATCTCCTCGGTCACTTGGAAGCGGAGGATGTTTCTGGGGTGGTAGAGCCTGGAGGTGAGGAGCAAGATCACGCCCTTTTCCGCCAACTCGCCAGGGTAGGGGAAGGCTTCCACAGTATTGTGATGGAGTTCCGGGAGCACCTCGAAGAAGGCGAAACATTTGCCGTTTTCGTTGAACTGGGTCTTCCAGCGGCGAGCCACCGGTGCCAGATGCTGAGCGGCGTAGATGACGGGCAGTTTGCCCCGGAGGAGGAGGGCCAGCCGCTTCGCCGCATTCTGAGAGGTGGGGACCTCTTCTCTCAACTTGCTGCCCAACTCTTTCATCACCTCTATCGCCTCTTCTAGATCTGGCGCGGGATCGGGGACGAAGCCAAGTCTAGTCAATATGCCCAGAAGCATGACTAGGGAAAAGCCGAGAGCAGCTCTGGGCTGAGCAACATACGAGAAGGTGAGGGGGTTCTTCGCCATCTGGGCTAACTCGCCATCGGTGGTGAGGGCTAAAAGTTTGGCCCCTCGGCGCGAGGCCTCCCGGAAGGCGGCAAGTGTCTCCTCGGTATTTCCCGAGTAACTGGAGGCTATGACCAGCGTGTCTTGGCCCACGAAACGGGGGAGATCGTACCTCCGGTTGATGAAGATGGGTACTGGGCATAGATCTCTAACCAGGGTACGAACTAAATCCCCCCCTATGGCTGAGCCTCCCATGCCCAAAATGACCACGCTATCCGCCTGAGCATAGTCGGCGGGGATCGGCTGACTTTCGATAATCTCCCAAGCCTGGCGGCACTGCCAGGGCAACTCGGCGATCCGTTCTCCCATACCTTGGGGGTCGTTTCTTCTCAGGGCACCGACATCGTCAAGATCGATCATTGGAACCTCCTGGAATCTTTCCCAACTTGACTGGGTTTCCTTTGTTCGCTAGGTCGAGCCAGACCTTATAGACCTCGCTTCGGGGATGGCCGCTCAGTTCGGCTACCTCTTTCGTCGCCTCTCGGCCGGATACCCCTCCAGCCCGCAGTTCTCTCAACGCCTCCCTGACCTTCTCCTCCTCCCAGGCTTCCTCCTTCGCCCCGGCGATGACTAGGGTGAACTCGCCCCGAGGGCGCACCTCTTTGAAATGGGCTCGCACGTGAGAGACACTCCCCCGGATAACCTCCTCATGTAATTTGGTGAGTTCTCGGGTGAGGGCCATCTCTCTATCGCCTAAGACCTCTTCTACATCCTCTAGGCTAGTCAGCAACCGATGGGGCGCTTCAAAGGCCACGAGGGTTCGTTTTTCCCTGGCCATAGCCCGGAGGAAGCGGCGGCGCTCTTTCCCCCGACGAGGCAAGAAGCCTAAATAGACGAAACTGTCCGTAGGGAGTCCGGAGACGGCCAGGGCGACGATGGGGGCCGAGGGGCCAGGGATAGGGACTACAGCGACACCGGCGGAGATAGCGGCCCGCACCAGTTCGTAGCCGGGGTCTGAGATGCCGGGCATGCCGGCCTCGGAGACCAGGGCTACATCTTTCGTTTGCAAGGTATCGAGGATATAGCCTAGTTTGGTTAGTTTGTTGTGCTCGTAATAACTGATGAGGGGGGTTTCGATCTCGTAGCGGGCCAGGAGCCTTCCGGTACGTCGGGTATCCTCACAAGCGATAAGATCCACCTCCCGAAGAGTGCGGAGAGCCCTCAAGGTTATATCCTCCAGATTGCCTATCGGTGTGGCCACTAGATAAAGGGTGCCCATTGCTCCTTACCGTCACTTAGCGATGAAAGGGAGATAGAATTTGTTTGACAGGGTGAGAGGGGTAGGTATGGAATCCGCCGATACGTTGCCCGCTCCATCGATGAATTTTATCCGTAGATTTCCTAGCGTCTCACCCTCAGCGAGTTGCATGGTGATAGCATCTTTGTACGGTTCAGGGTAGGTGACCACCAATACCCGATCCAAGGCCAGATCGGCGACACTGGTGAAGTAGGTGCGGAACTCCAGCCCCAGGGTTCCTTGATCTGTGTAGTTGAGGTCGACGCCGAACTCTTGATAGACGTTCGACTCTCGGAAATCTATGCCCCGCAAGCAGAGGAGTCCCAGTTGGCGGAGCACAAACCTGCCTTGGGAGTCAGTAGTGTGGTCTACAGCGTCCAAGATAGCCACCACTTCCGTGGTGTTCACGTTGCTAGTCTTGAGCCGGAAGTAGGCTCGATAGGCGTGGCCAGGCGACAACCGAAAGGTATAAGGGCCGTACCAGTAGCCGGGGCTATCCACCCCTGCTCGGCCCTGCCAGGCATACCCATTGAGGGCGCTCTGGTCGTAGACCTTGACCCCCGAGTTTGCTTCATGGGGGAGATCCTCTCCCTCCCATATCCAGTCGTGGCTGATAGCCATCTTCTGGAGGCCGCTTCCCCCTTCATCGGAGGCGGAGGAGAAGAGGGCCACCGTCGAGGGGTTGTCGGGGTTCTGATAGGCCCCTACGGTGCCGGTGGGAGCCACTCGGTCCAATCCCACGAAGGCTACGCGACTGGAGTCGAGTTGCACGTTGTCCACTCGGTCGATGGCGTTGATGGCGATCTGGATCGATCCCTCGGTGAGGGGCTGGTTGGGGAGGGAGGAGAGGTCCCAGAGATAGCTCCAACCGTCGCCCCCCTCGGTATCGGTGGCCAGAAGGTGCCAATTTATGCCTCCTCCATCATCGTAGCGGGCCCAAAAATCGACCTGCTTCATCCCGCTATTTCCGTCGCTGGCGTTGGCTAGGATGAGCGACCTATTGGTGGTGAGGTAGAAATCCGACCAGGGGAGGACTACGCTAGCCACGGGGGGTTTAAAGTCGCCTCCCGACTCTGCTGGGGCCTCTACGGTGACATCCGTGTAGTAGTGGGTCAAGATCTGTTGGTAGTTCCAGCCATGCCAGGAGGCCCAGCGCTGAGCCCCCCATTGGGAGAGCCCCCAGCCGTGCCCGTATCTTGTGTCCCCGAAGGAGACGGGGTCGTTCACCGCTTTGAGGTAGGGGAAACGGGCTGGGTTGTCAGATCGAGTTCGGGTGGGGTCGCCGTTGTTTGCGCTATACATGGCGATGATAGGCGAGTCCAAAGGAGGTGCTCCGTCATCCCAACCGTTGTGCCAGAGGTATTGGCCCCGGGTGGTATCTACGGCTACGTTGACTTCGGGGAAACTCACGGGGCGGATGCATTGGTCACTCGTCCAATCTGTGACGTCCCACTTGTTGGAGCGGAGGCGATAGTTGTTAAGGATATAGTACCAACCATAGGTGCGGGCGGCCACGCCTTGGGCTTTGAGTGCCTCGGCCATCCAAGTGTGGGGCATCTCGCAGTTCACCACATATTTCACATAGGTCTCGAAATCGAAGGTGTCGATCCGGCCAGCGGGGACGCCGGGGCGGTAGTAGTTGAGGCCGGTGGCATAGACGCGGATGGTGGCCGGAGGGAGGAGATGAAAGGCTGCGGGTAAGCCCAAGGAGGTTGTGGTGAAGGTCTCTTCGGCTTTGGCGGGGTCGCGCAGAGAGGCGAGGAGGGAGAGCGACCCGCTCTCTGGCAAGGGCTGTGTCGGCTTGGCTGCCAGGGTCTCAGCCCTTTCCACATCTAGAAGCCATACGTCTCTATCCCGCTGGAAGGCCAGGTATCGCCCATCGGGTGACCAGACGGGGGCGCTCTCTTCTCTATCGCCAGGGGTCAGGTTGCGTAGCCCCTTGCCATCCGAGCCTATCAGCCAGATGTCGCAGGCCTGCGCCGCCCCACTACCTCTTGGGCAGCGGGAGAAAGCGATAGTCCCCCCATGGGGAGACCAAGTAGGCTGTCCGAAGTGTTCATTCTCGCTCTCTGCTAGGAGAAGGCGGGCCGAGCCATCCACATCGGTGACCCAGAGTTGAGATTGGAGTTGGTCCCCGACAACGATGTAGGCTAGTTGGGTGCCATTGGGGGACCAGGCAGCGGGACCAACTAAGGCCTGGTGGCTTAGGGTTTTGGGCTTGGTTCCGTTAACCCCCTCCACCCGCAGAGTCAAGCCATCGCTGCTGACCACCCTCTCGCCTGTGGGGGATAGTTGGAAAGGACGTCCGGCCGTCAGAGTCACAGCCTTCAATTCCTCCCTCCCTTGCCTGTCGGCCAGGACTAACCGTCCCCTCCGGGCGAAGGCCAGGCGTCCATCGGGTAGCCAGACAGGGGGGAAGCCCCAGTCGGCGGGGGCGATGGCCTTTGGCTGGGCGCTGTCCAGATCTAGCAGCCACACCTGACCTTTACCCTCCCCCTGGAAGGAGAGGTAGGCGATCTCTTCCCCATCAGGTGAAAAGACGGGATAGGCAGCGTTCCCGGTTAGTTTGATGGCCGCTTCACCATCGGCACTGAGAAGCCAGAGGTCGAAAATGGTCTGCCATCCCTCTCCGCTCTTCACCACTTCCCCCGGCCGAGTGACGAGGATCTCACTCCCGTCTGGCGACCAGGCAGCGAAGTAGGAGTGGCCATCGTCGGTGAGTCTCATCTCGCTCAGCGCCCCTCTCTCCAGAGCCTCAGTGGATGGGGAGACACCCAGCAGGATCAGAAGGAGGAAGCACAAGATGGCGCCATTTTTGGATGGCCGTTTTTGCCCGTTCATTCTTAAGATAAGGATATGTCGGGATATTCCTCTTGTCAACACGGGTGAAACTTGCATCTCGAGAGAGCGCGCGTATAATAAAGTCTATCTTTAGAAGGACAGGTGGACAAGATGATGGTAACTAGAGGTCAGAGAGCGTTCCTTTGCCTTCTCGTCATCCTCCTTCTCTTCTCTGCTCAGCCTCTGGAGGCCGCTCCTGGGGCGGAGGGGATCATCATCCACGTGGTTGAGCGGGGAGAGACCCTCTCGGTCATCGCCTCCCGCTACGGAACGACGGTGGATGCCATCGTCCAAGCCAACGGCATCGCCAACCCTAACCTCATATATGTGGGCCAGCGACTCACCATCCCCGCTCAGGGGACGGTCGCTCCTGAAGAGAGTTACGTTGTGCGACTAGGCGACACTCTCGGCGGCATAGCCCATCGCTTCGGGACGACGGTTTCGGCCATAGCCCAGGCTAATGACATCTCTAACCCCTCCCTCATCTATCCCGGTCAACGGCTCATCATCCCCCCTGGTGTCCAGCAGCCATCGGAGTTGCCTACACCGACCCAGGTACACGTTGTGCGCCCCGGAGAGTATCTCTCTCAGATCGCCCGTCTCTATGGCACCACGGTCTGGGCTCTGGCCGTGGCCAACGATCTGGCTAACCCCTCCCTCATCTACCCCGGTCAGCGGCTCGTCATCCCCACTCGGTCGGCAACGCTGCCTTTCCCCATTTCGGCGGTGGAGTTCGTACCACCTCGGGTGGCCCAGGGACATACCCTTCTCCTCAGAGTGCGGGCCGAAGGGGAGGTGAGTCTGGCGGGGAGCATAGATGGCCAGAGCCTCACCTTTACAGGGGCGGGAGGGGAGTATTGGGCTTTGGCTGGATTTCCACCTTGGAGTGAGCCAGGAGCACACCCTTGGTCTATAGTGGCTACCGACAATCAGGGTAGGAGCGTGGAAGCCTCAGGTTATGTGCTGGTAACGGCAGCTGAGTTCCCCATTCAATATATAGACCTGCCTCCTGAGCGAGAAGGGCTCTTAGACCCGGAACTGGTGCAAGCGGAATGGGCACGGGTGAAGGCTCTCTTCGTTCAGGTGACCCCCTCCAAATTGTGGCGAGGGCGGTCTCTTGTGCCCGTCGAGGGAGAGGTCTCCTCCGTCTTCGGTACCCGCCGCTCCTATGAAGGTGGCCCGGTGGCCAGTTACCACATGGGTGTGGACTACGCCGCTCCAGAGGGCGCTCCCGTGGTGGCCGCCAACTCCGGCCGTATCGCCTTGGCCGAAGAGTTGACCGTGCGAGGAGGGACGGTGATCATCGATCATGGCCTGGGGGTCCATAGCGGCTATTTCCACCTTTCGGGGATAGCGGTGGTCCCAGGGCAGGAGGTAGAAAGAGGCACCTTGATAGGGTATGTGGGCTCCACCGGGCTAGCCACGGGGGCTCACCTCCATTGGGAGATGCGGATCGGGGAGATAGGAGTGGATCCCACGGAGTGGACGGCAAGGGCCATACCGGAGTAGGGGACTAATTTCCTATTGACCTGCGTTTAGAAATCGACCATTATCTGTATATGATGTCTCATACAAGGTTCTGTTCCTTCGTCGCCTCGATCGTTATTCTATCCTTTGCCGCAACCTCCGTTTGGGCTGCGTCCCCAGAGGTCGATCCGGTCATACATATCGTTCAGCGGGGGGAGACGATATATTCTATCGCTAGGAGGTATGGCACCAGCGTAGAGGCGATAACCAGCGCCAACGGCATCGTCAACCCCAACTGGATATATACAGGTCAGCGGCTCACCATCCCTACCCAGGGCTCTCCATCGACTACGGTCTACACTGTGCAGTGGGGCGATACCCTCTTTTCCATAGCCCGAAGACACGGGACCACGGCTAACAGTTTGGCCTGGCTCAACGGGCTCTCCAACCCCCACTTCATCTGGGCCGGGCAGAGGCTGCGCCTAAACTCCTCGTCGCCGCCACCATCGCCGGAGCCGTCAGGCGGGTCTCGTATCCATCTGGTGCAGCCTGGGGAGATACTCATGCATATAGCCAGACGGTACAATACCACCGTCTGGGCCTTGGCTAGGGCCAACAACTTAGCCAACCCCTCCTTTATCTACGTGGGCCAGAGGCTGATAATACCGGAGGAGAGCGGCCAGGAACCCTCTCCAGGGAGTGGGGAAGGGGAAAAGTGGATCGACGTTAACCTCACCACCCAGAGGTTAGTGGCCTATGAGGGAGAGCGGGCCGTATATTCGACCATCGTCTCCACAGGGACAGCCGAGCGCTCCACCGTCACCGGCCGCTATCGCATCCAGCGCAAGTACCGTTATAAGGATATGTCCTACCCTGGCTATTACTATCTCCCCGATGTTCCCTATGTGATGTATTTTTATAGCGGCTATGCCATCCATGGCACCTACTGGCATAACAACTTCGGCACCCCTATGAGTTTTGGCTGTGTGAACCTCACCATTTCCGATGCCCAGTGGCTCTTCGATTGGACTACCCCCACTTTACCTCCCGGCTATAACGTGATATACTCCAACGCCAGCAACCCGGGTACCTTGGTAGTGATACATTATTAGACGATGTTCTATCGCTTAGCCAAGCCTCTTATCATCCTGCTCTTGAGGATTTTGACCTGCTGGGAGGTAGAGGGACGGGACAACCTCCCCGCGGGAGGACCTCTTTTGGTGGTCTTCAACCACTTGGGCCACCTTGACCCGGCGCTTTTGATAGCCACCCTACCTTGGCGGATCACGGGGTTGGCGGTGGCTGGTCTTCGGGAGGTGCCGGTGACGGGGTTTCTCTTGAGATTGGGAGGGGTGATCTGGGTGAACCGTGGCCATTACGACCGGGAGGCGCTCAGGAAGGCGTTGGCGGTTCTGGAGCGGGGGGATGTCTTGGTCATCGCTCCGGAAGGGAGGATAAGCGTCACCGGGGCCCTGGAGAGGGGGAAGACGGGGCCCGTCTTTCTGACCCAGCGGGCGAATGTCCCTATATTGCCCATCGGCATCACGGGGACGGAAGAGGCTCCTGAGAAGTTGAAGCGGTTCCAGCGGCCTCATCTCCGCGTGATTATCGGTCCGGTATTCAGATTGCCGGAGCGCCCCCCAGGACGATCTCGAAAGGAGCAACTGAGGGCTAACTCCGACTTCATCATGCGCCGCCTGGCAGAACTCCTTCCCGAGAAGTATAGAGGCGTTTACCGATAAGGGTTATCTCCTTGAGCCGGTGCCAATGGATCAGGGAGCGAAGTTAGGGGGATGGCAGAGGGGGCGCGGGTGTTCTATGGTAGCCACTTCTGGAGATGGGGGGGCATCGCTCTTGTAGCCCTGGTATTCTTGCTCCTCCTCTCGCCTCTATGGCCGGTCTCCATACTGGTCAAGGCCGATGCAGTAGCCTACGCCGTTTGCGGCCGTCTGCCGGATCACTCCTTTCACTTGGCTGGTCGGCAGTTGCCCCTCTGTGCCCGTTGCACCGGAACCTTTCTGGGGGCTTTTTGGGGCTTCTTGGGACTCATGGCCAAGGGAAGAGCCAGTCGCTTCCCCCCGGTGAGGGTTCTTATCCTCTTGGTGGGGTTCATCGTACTCATGGGGGTAGATGGCCTAAACTCTTACCTCTCCTTCTTCCCCGGCGTACCTCATCTCTATGAGCCTCATAACACCCTGCGGCTTATCACGGGGACTCTTTATGGCCTCTCTTTGAGTATCTTGGTCTTTCCCGTCCTCAACTTCACCCTCTGGCGAGAACCAAAGCCCAACGAGGCGCTGAGCGGCCTTAAGGAACTTTCGAGCTTCTTAGTGGGAGCCCTTTTCATCGTCCTCATCCTGCAGGCCCAGATCGACGCTCTTCTCTACCCCTTGGCCTTGGCTAGCGCCTTAGGCGTGCTACTCATCTTCACCCTGGTGAACACCCTCTTGATTCTAGTAGTGAGCGGTCG
>DMLA01000237.1 GCA_003453555.1 Chloroflexota bacterium
GTGCTAAAAGTGGCACGCATCCGAGCAGATCCTGCCTATGGTGATGAGTAATCTAAGAAAGACTTGCGCTTCTTCAAGGGGTGCACCCCCCACCACACGAAATCCCGATGGCGATCCACTGGCAGAACCATCGCCCCCTATGGTTGAAGGGCATGATCCTGGAGCGCACCCTCTGTAAGAAGAAGGGCAACCTTCCAGGAGATAGCCACTCTCTTCCCTGGGGCGGAGGCCATCTTTCATAACGCTTCCTTCACGAAATTGCCAGGGGCCAAAGAAGCGACTATAATGGAAAAGAGGTGAAGGGGTTGTTCGATAGTGTAGTTATCCTAGATTTTGGCTCTCAGTACACCCAACTGATCGCCCGGCGGGTGCGGGAGAACCGC
Organism: Chloroflexota bacterium; assembly: GCA_003453555.1. Classification (GTDB taxonomy): domain Bacteria; phylum Chloroflexota; class Anaerolineae; order UBA7937; family UBA7937; genus UBA7937. The sequence continues at coordinate 384 of DMLA01000237.1, forward strand.
GTCTATTGCGAGATCTTCCCCTACGACGCTCCCCCATCCGCTGTAGAAAGGCTGAGGCCCAAGGGCTTCATCCTCTCTGGAGGGCCAGCCAGCGTCTACGAAGAGAGGGCGCCTCGACTACCGCCTTACCTCCTGGAGAGCGGATTGCCTATTTTGGGCCTCTGCTACGGGATGCAACTTCTGGCCCAGGAGTTGGGAGGGCGGGTAGCCCCCGCGGAGAGGCGAGAGTATGGCCCTGTGGAACTCCACATCAAGGATCCCACCTCTCCTCTCTTCGCCGAACTCCCTTTCTCCCAGGTGGTCTGGATGAGCCATGGCGATAGGGTCGAGGAACTCCCCCCTGGTTTCGTGGCCTTAGCCTATACCAAAAACTCCCCTTTTGCGGCCATGGGGGACGATCGTCGACGCCTCTATGGTTTGCAGTTCCACCCCGAAGTAGTCCACACCCCTTACGGAGGGGAAATAATCGGCAATTTTCTGTACCAGGTATGTGGCTGCCAAGGGGCCTGGACTCACGGTTCCTTCATCGAGGAGAGCATAAAGGGGATAAGAGAGCAAGTCGGCGAGGGGCGAGTGCTTTGTGCCCTCTCTGGCGGCATCGACTCCATGGTGACGGCCACCCTCGTGGGGCGAGCGGTGGGCAAGCGGTTGCTCTGCATCTTCGTCGATCATGGCCTTCTACGCCAGGGAGAAGGGAGGAGTAGCCTCTCCTTTTTCCACCGTCTGGGCTTGAACGTGGTTCATGTCGACGCCAGCCGAAGGTTTCTGGCAGGCCTGAAAGGGGTAATAGACCCCGAGGAGAAAAGAAGGGTCATCGGGGAGGAGTTCATCCGCCTCTTCGAGGAAGAGGCGAGGAAACTCGGCACCTTCGAGTTCCTAGCCCAAGGGACCCTCTATCCGGACCTCATCGAGAGCACCTCTCCTCACAGCCAGGCCGCAGCCCGTATTAAGACTCACCACAATGTTGGTGGCTTGCCCGAGGAGATGGAATTCTCTCTGATCGAGCCTCTCCGCTACCTCTTCAAAGACGAGGTGCGAAAGGTAGGGCTGGCCCTGGGTCTTCCAGAAGAGATCGTCTATCGCCAGCCCTTCCCCGGCCCAGGTTTGGCGGTGCGGATCATCGGCGAGGTGACCGAAGAAAGGCTGAAAATCGTAAGGGACGCCGACGCCATAGTGGAGGAGGAGATCAAAGGAGCAGGGCTATATAGGGAACTCTGGCAGAGTTTCGCCCTCCTCACCCCGGTGCAGAGCGTGGGGGTGATGGGGGACGAGCGGACTTATGAACACGTGGTAGCCATCAGGGCGGTCACCAGCGAGGATGGGATGACCGCTCATTGGGCTCGGCTCCCCCACGACCTCCTGGGGCGGATAGCCAGCCGGATAGTGAGCGAGGTGCCCGGGGTGAACCGGGTAGTTTACGACATCACCAGCAAGCCTCCCGCGACGATCGAGTGGGAATGAGCCTCTCACAAGAACGATTCTTTGGCAACCGGGGCTCAAGGCAGGAAGGCTGGAACGGGTGCCCACAAGAGACCAGGCATACAGTCTGGCCTTTTCACTTCTCTGGGGTAACTCATCTTTCCGGAAGAGCACGCCTATCTTCATCGCGCTCCCAGCGAGAGGAGGGGAAGGAAGAACGTTGGTGAATGGACTGTGGTATTTCGCCACCTGATCCCAACCATACTAAGCGGGTCGAAACGCTCCTAGAGCCAGTCCGGCAAGGATCAAAACGAAGTGAAGAGCCCTCTTCATTCAAGGCCTCCTGAAATAGTAATCAGATTTCAAACATCATAGAACGGCTGGATACCGACTGTAACTCCACCTCATTGAACCCTAACCTCTTGCCAGCGGTGATAATGTAGGGGCTTTTGACAGAAGGAGGGCCGTATGTTATAGTTTAAACTGCCCCAAGGAGAAAACTTCAGAAGATCGAAAGGCATACCAGTGAAACGGGTAGAAGAGATCGCAGAGAAGATCATCGACAACGTAGAGCAGGTCATCATCGGCAAACACCAACAGGTACAACTAGCCTTTATAGCCCTCATCTGTAAAGGCCACATCCTGATCAACGACGTCCCGGGCGTGGGGAAGACCATGCTAGCCAAGGCCATCGCCAAATCCTTGGGCTGTACCTTCAAACGCATCCAGTTCACCCCAGATATGCTGCCCAGCGACGTGACCGGGGTCTCCGTTTTCGATCAGAAGACAAGAGAGTTCCAGTTCCGCCCCGGCCCCATAATGGCCCAAATCGTCCTCACCGATGAGATCAATAGGGCTACCCCAAAGACCCAATCGGCTCTCTTGGAGGCGATGGAGGAACGCCAGGTGACAGTAGATGGAGTGACCCACCCCTTGGGGGAGCCCTTTTTGGTCCTCGCCACCCAGAACCCCATCGAGTACGAGGGAACCTTCCCCCTTCCTGAAGCCCAACTGGATAGGTTTTTGATGCAGCTCAGCCTGGGCTACCCCAGCCCCCGTGACGAGATCGCCATCTTAGACTCCCAGCAGTACAGACACCCCATCGAAGGGATCGGGCAAGTGGTGGCTGCGGAGGAACTGCTAGAGATACAAGAGGGGATCAAGGAGGTTTATGTAAGCGACGCCCTCAAGGAATACATCGTGGCCTTGGTGGGGGCCACCCGGGAGCACCCCGACCTCTATCTGGGAAGCAGCCCGCGGGGGTCGCTGGCCCTCTACCGAACTGGTCAGGCTAGAGCGGCGATCTTGGGCCGAGACTACGTTATCCCTGAGGACATCAAAGCCCTGGCCCATGTCATCTTGGGCCACCGCCTCATCGTCCACCCCTCCGCCCGTATAAGGGAAGTCGACCCTCTGACGGTGATCGATGAACTCCTGGCCGCCGTACCCGTGCCCGGGGCTCCAGCCAGGGCTAGGCCCTAACTGAAGGAAAAGCCATGCGTGTCAACTGGATCATCTTCCTTCTTCTACCCTCGGTTCTCCTCCCTGCGCTGGCCACGGGGCAGGAGTTCCTCTACCGCCTGGTCTATCTCCTTTTGGCCATCATAGTTCTCGCCCTCCTCTGGGCCTGGTACAATTCGCGCGGCATCGTGGTAGAGCGCCGACTCCGCTCCAGCCGAGCCCAAGTGGGCGGGCTGGCGGTGGAGAGGATAGTGGCTCGCAACCCCGGAAGATGGCCCAAATTCTGGGTCGAGATTCGCGACCACTCGACCTTGCCAGAACACCAAGTAGGGCGTCTCCTCCCCTCCATGCCCGCGGGGAGGGAGTTGAGTTGGACGGTGAAGACCCTCTGCCACTGCCGAGGGGAGTTCGCCCTGGGGCCCATCACACTAGTGGCCAGTGACCCTCTAGGTCTCTTCCAGATGAACCGTCCCCTCCCAGGCGCTTCCAGCCTCATCGTCTATCCTATGACCGTCCCCCTGCCCGGCTTCACTCCTCCCGGAGGACAACTCTCCGGGGGAGACGCCATACGGCGTCGGACACAGGAGATCACCACCAATGTGGCTAGCGTGAGGGACTACCTGCCTGGCGATAGTTTTAACCGCCTCCATTGGCCTTCCATAGCCCGCACGGGGCGGCTGATCTCGAAGGAGTTCGAACTGGACCCCACCGCCGACATCTGGTTGCTTTTGGACATGGAAGGCCGAGTTCAAGCCAGGGCCCCAGAGGAGGCTCCGGTCGAGGGGTTCCCTCTCTTGAGGGCCCCACGCCCCTGGCGGGTGGATCCCACCACCGAGGAGTATGGAGTGACCATCGCCGCTTCTTTAGCCAAACATTTTTTGGCTCAGAAGAAGGCTCTAGGGGTGGTAACCTACGGCCAGCGCCGCGAGATGGTGCAGGTAGATAGGGGCGAACGCCAGTTGTCCAAAGTCTTGGAGGCTCTGGCGGTCATTCGGGCCCAGGGCCAGATCCCTCTGGCTGAGGTAATCGCGGCCGAGGGAGGTGGCATGGGGCGAGGAGCCATGGCTATCGTCATCACCCCCTCCACTGAGGAAGGCTGGGTGGCCGCCCTGCGGGAACTTCGTCGGCGAGGAATAAGCGCGGTGGTGATACATATCGAGCCTAGCACCTTCACTGAGGCTCCCAGTTCCCTGGGTATCATCACTCTTCTAGCCGCTGGCGGTTTCCCCACCTACCTAGTGAAAAGGGATCAACCCCTAGAAGAGGCCCTGAGCCAGAAGATCTATGAGGGCCAGAGATGATCATAAAGAGCGCCGAACTGGCCGATCTGAACCGGTGTATGCTCATCGACCCCTCCTATATGACCGAATACGTCTGGCAGATGTACCTAGAACGGGGAGAAGCAGGGACCACCATAACCTTCCGCACCGTTAAACTCCCCCGACCGATGGCTGTCAAATACCCTCGGGATACCGACTACCTCTTGGAGAATTGGCAACGAGGCGAATGTTTCCTGGTGGCCGATGAAGGAGGGGAGATCCGGGGCTATCTGGACATGACGGTCCAGGCCTGGCACCAAACCGGCTGGATCAACAACCTAGTCGTGGCCAAGGAGTATCGTCGCCAGGGTATAGGGACAGCCCTGATGAAGGCCGCTCTTCGCTGGGC
>DMLA01000239.1 GCA_003453555.1 Chloroflexota bacterium
CCCTTACATCGCTTTTAAGTGTACACCAAATCTGCCATCTTAGTCAAGGGTCGCACTCCTGGATATTGTCCAAGAAGCACCCTCCACATTTCGCTCCGTAGTCGCCGACCAAAGCAGACCTCCCTACAACCCAGGAAGTCTTCCCTCCTTCACCTCCATTCGCCATCCAAAGGACAAAGGGGCTTAAGAGACCTCCCTCCAGGATCCGGGGACAAAGGAAGAGCCATCTCCTGCTCATCCAGGCCAACGAAAAGAATTCTTGGGGAAGGAAAACTCTTCGGTGATGAGATCAACATCCCTCACCCCTGCATTTTCAAAAGGAACATACTAATCTAGCACCTCGTCGTCGCCCGCTGCCCACATATTGCGATAGCCCTTGAAGAATACCTCAGATGAGTTAGAATCCGCTGGGCATTGTGACCAGCGGGTTTGCGATTAGCGCCCCAATTGGGCTCATACAACATAAATCGATGTCATGCCTCTGCAGGTTTGACGCATGTGTTGACGGCTTTCCTCAAGGCGCTGGGTATTCTCCGAGCGCTCAGGCCTCCTCGGCAAACTCAGCAGCCTGGCCACCTCTCTCACTGTTGCTCAATATGCATTGTCTTTTGAACAACTCAGGACGCGCTCTCAGTTATCGGAGCCTGGTGAGACAGGTACAGGGCTACGATTGTTCTTCTGAAGAGGCCCGCAAGTTGCTGAAGGTGCATATCTATAACCTGCGAAAGAAGATCGAGCCCCTTCCCGAAAAGCCGACTCATATCCTCAACGTCCGTGGTTTCGGCTACCTCTTCGAACGACGAAGATTCGACCGTGAAACCCTGAGCCAATCGTCCAGATCGCTCTACCAGGCCTCCAATTGGGCTGTTAAGCCACCGTCGACGAAGAGTTGGGTGCCAGTGATGAACGAGGCCTCGTCGCTGGCCAAGAAGGCGGCCGCATGGCCAATATCCTGCGGCCGGCCGATGCGCTTCATCACCTGCCGTTGTTCGACTAGACGCTGCTGCTCGGCAGGGTCATCGTAGCTATCGAAGATGCTCTGGATAAGAGGCGTCAGCACCCAGCCGGGGGCGATAGCATTCACCCGAATGGCGGGGCCGTAGTCAATGGCCATGTTGCGCGTCAACGCAGTGATGCCACCCTTTGAAGCGGCGTAGGGCGCGACACCGTTGACCGTAGCGTGCGAGTGCACTGAGGAGATGTTGATGATGGCTCCTTTGCCTACTGCCTGCATGTGAGGGATGGCGTACTTGGAGCAGAGGAATACCCCCTTGAGGTTGACGGCCAGGCAACGATCCCAATCATCACTGGTTGCCTCCAGCACTGACTTGTAGACACCAATACCAGCGTTGTTGACCAGTACGTCAATTCGACCGTACTTGTCTATGGTTGCCTGCACCATGGCCTTCACCTGCTCTTCGTTCGATACATCGCAGTTGACAAAGATGGCGTCGCCCCCCGATTGGCGAATCTCCTCAGCCGTCCTCTCACCCGCTTCCTCATCCCAGTCAACTACAACGACTTTGGCTCCTTCTTTGGAGAAGACCTTGGCAATTCCCCAGCCGATGCCTTTGCCTGCACCGGTGATGATGGCTACCTTATCTTGAAGCCTCAACATCTCATCCTCCTGGAGTTCAATAGTTTGGAGATGCAATAGACCAGAGAACCCAAACTGGGGCACCTCCCGGGGCCGAAGCCTGAGCCTTTATCCTTGGATATTGAAGACCCCAAGCGCTGTGCCACCCAGATAGAGCCTCTTCTCCTCCTCTGTCAACCCCGCGCTGTTGCAGATGGCCAGCATGGCCCCCACGTTTCGGGGCAGGTCGGTGCCCATCATCACCCGCTCCACCCCCAAAGCGCTAATTAGCCATTTCAGGTCGTCGGCAAAGAGCCAGGAACTCTCCAAATAGATGTTGGGGGAGGCCTTGGCTACGGCGAAGGCCTCGCCGGTAAGGATGGTGAAGCCAGCGTGGGCGATGATGACAGATACTTCAGGGAATTCCTGGGCTCTGGGCAGGCAGTGAGAAGGGAGAGCAAAGGGGATGCCTGGCCCGCTATGGACCATTACCGGTATCTCGAGTTCTCGCGCCAACTCGAAGACCTTGCTGGCGTCAGCGGATAGAGGGTTGATGGCGTGACCCACGGTGTGGATCTTTAACCCTACGAAGCCCAGCCCCTCCACGCACCGTCTCACCTCAGACTCATATTCATCTCGGTCACAGTGGGGGTTGAGGTTCACCATGCCGTAGATGCGGCCGGGCTGCTTCTGGGCTAGGTCGGCTATTTCATTATGGACCCGTATGGGGTCGGGAGCGCCAGGGAAGGGCATAACCACCGCAGCGTCGATCTTGTGCTTGTCCATGGCACCGAGTAACTCCTCAGCCCTCACCTCCAGATCGAAGACACGACAGGAGCCAAGATGAGCATGGGCATCGATCACTTGCATCCTACCCCTCCTTTTTCCCCTCGGTCGGCTCTCCCACCAACGCAGCCTCGATCCGTCTTCCCGATTCTGCCTCGAAGAGGGAGACAGCCTGCAAGGCGAACTCCACCACCACCTCATCATCGGGCGCTAATTCCAAGTGTGAAGGCGCTACCATCTTCACTACCGTCCCATCCTTGAGACGGAGGTCTATGATCTGCTCGTCTCCCAGGGGTTGAACGATATCTACGGTCGCCGCTAGGCTGGCACTGCCTGAAGGGACAGCGCCCTCTCCCCGCTTGACCCCCAGGTGCTCAGGGCGTATACCTAAGAGGAGATCCCGGGGAACGCTTTCCGGCAAGTGAGGAACGAGGATCCTCAGCCCGAGCGCCTTTCTACTAAGAACCATCGCTCCGTCGTCGCGCTCTACTTGGCAAGGGATGAGGTTCATGGAAGGGCTCCCCACGAGCCCGCCGACGAACACTGAGGCCGGGCGCTCATAGACCTCCTCAGCGCTCCCCAATTGTTCGGCCTCTCCCAAGTTCAAGACCATTATCCGGTCCGCCATGGTCACCGCTTCTTCAAAGTCATGGGTGGCGTAGATCATCGTTTGCCCCGTCTCCCACTGAAGCCGCTTCAACTCCCCTGTCATCTCCTGGCGTAACCAGGCGTCAAGATCGGTGAAGGGCTGATCTAGGAGCAATACACGGGGGCGCCTCACCAAAGCCCGCCCCACAGCCACCCGCCGCCGTTCGCCCCCGCTGAAGGTATCCGGACGGCGATCGAGAAGGTGAGAGATATGTAGCATCTTGGCTACCTCCCTCACCGTCTTATCGATCACGGCGGGCGGCACCTTGTGAAGATGTAGAGGGTGGGCTAGGTTATCGTAGGCCGTCATATGGGGATATAGGGCTAGATCCTCAAAGACCATAGCCACGTCCCGCTCTGCGGGGGGTACCTGATTGACTAGCTCTTCACCCAGGTATATCTCCCCCTCGTCCGGTCGCTCCAAGCCGGCGATGATGCGCAGGATGGTCGTCTTACCCGCCCCCGGAGGTCCTAGTAGGCAGAAGAACTCACCATCCTCCACCGAGAAGCCTACCCCCCGCACAGCCGGGTTGGCGCGGTAGGCTTTCCTCAGCCCCTCGACTCTAACTGAGGCCATTGTAGATCGCCCTTTCCGTCTCCTTGTCGAAGAGGTGTGTCTCCTGGGGGTGAAAAACCACCTCCACCTGGTCGTCCTTGGCCACTGGGAAGTCGCTGGAGACCACCATCTTGATCAAGGTGTCATCGATGAAGAGATCGACAATCTTCTTACGAGCCAAGGGTTGCACCAGATCCACTTTTCCTGTCACCACCGTATCTTTGAGGCCTCGCCTCTCCGCTTCCTCCACCGGGAGGACATGTTCCGGCCGCACGCCCAAGACCGCCTTCTCACCTCGCAACCCTCCCTCGATAGCGTGACGAAGGAGGGTCACATCCCACGCTAGTTCGCCCTTCCTGAGAAAGGCTCGATCGCCCTCTCGTGCGTAGGTGACCTCCAGCAGGTTCATAGGTGGGCGGCCGATGAAGCCAGCCACAAATAGGCTATTGGGTTGCCGATAGAGTTCCCTGGGGGTGGCCAACTGCACCTTCCTCCCGGCGCTCATCACCAGGATCCGATCTCCCATAGTCATCGCCTCTTCTTGGTCATGGGTGACGTAGATCATGGTGCTCCCCAGTTGTTTCTGCAACCTCTTTAGTTCTCCCCTCATGATCTCTCGCAGAGCAGGGCGGAAATTGTTCAACGGCTCATCTAAGAGGAGGACCTGGGGTCGGGTTACGAGCGTCCTTCCCAAGGCTACCCGTTGCATGGCGCTGAGGTCTAAACGGGAGGCTTTGGTCTCCAATAGATCCTCTAGTTCCAGCCATCGAGCCATCTCGCCAACCTCTCGCTCGATCTCGGAGCGCGGGGCACGGCGCACCATAAGGCCAAAGGCTAGGTTATCGTGGACCGTCATGTGCCAGAAAAGGGCGTAGTTCTGGAAGACGAACCCCACGTTGCGGCGCTGGGGGGGCAAGTCGTTGATCCTCTCACCTCGCAGGAAGATATCGCCAGCCGTTGGTATCTCCAAGCCAGCGACCATGCGGAGGGTCGTAGTCTTGCCGCAGCCCGAGGGGCCAAGGAAGCAGAGGAACTCCCCTTCTTCGACCTCCAGCTCCAGATCCTCTACCGCTACCAACTCTCCGAACTCTTTTCGAAGCCCCTTCAGGATGATGAAACCCTCTCCCATAACCCTTTGACCCCTATTCTCTCACCAATCCGAAGGTGAACCCAGTCACCAGATGGCGCTGGATAAGATACCCGGCCACCACCACCGGGATGGAGGCCACTATGCCCAAAGCGGCTTGGGGTCCATAGAAGCGCCCCACGGCGCCGACATAGTGGCTGACCTGCACGGGGATAGTGATCGCCTCCCGTGAGGTGAAGACCAAAGCGAACAGAAACTCGGTCCAATTAAGGATGAAGACGAAAAGGGCGGTGGCTGCCAAGCCACCCCGCACCAGAGGGAGAGTGATGGTGAAGAGCACTCGCCAAGGTGACGCTCCGTCGAGGACGGCGGCTTCCTCGATGTGACGAGGCACACCATCGATGAACCCCTTCATCATCCATAGGGAGAAGGCGACAGTGAAAGCGGTGTACATGAGGATCAGACCAAGTTGGGTATCGATTAATCCCAACATCCGGTAGTAGACCAGAAGCGGCACCGCGAAGGCCACGGGTGGGAACATCCGGGTGGTCAGGGTGAAGAAGGGCATGAAGGTACCCCCCACCCGGTATCGGGAGACGGCATAAGCGGCGAAGAAGCCGATGAGCACCGAGGCCGCGGTAGCGATGGGAGCGATGATGAGGCTGTTGATGAGGGCTTGGGTCACCGGCTCAGCGGAACTGACCATCGCCGCCACCCCACCAACCGGGTTTCCAGGCTGGAACAAGACGATGTAGTTGCTGGTGGTCGGTTCCACAGGGATGATGGTCGGAGGATAGGCCAACCACTCCTGGGGAGGCTTAAAAGATATAGAGAGGACCCAGACCACGGGCAATAAGATGACCAGACAGATAGCCAAAGCCCCTAGCCAACGCGAAGCCTGGCCGATTAAGGTCATCAATCTGCTAGATCTCCCTTCTCTCGATCGCTCCTCGTTCACCTTTCTCTCCTTGGCTCAAACTCTCTCATACCTCGTACTCCAACGGGCGAACCGCCAAGCGGATAATGATACTGATGGAGACCAGAATCAAAACGGCCATCGCTGCCGCATAAGAGAGCTGTCCATATACGAAGCCTAGGCGATAGATATAGAGCGAGAGGCTCTCGGTAGCGGTGCCTGGCCCACCACCGGTCATGATGAAGACCAGATCGAAGATCTTGAACGCCTCCAGGCTGCGAATGATAAGGGCGATAATAATGACCTGTTTGAGCATAGGCATGGTGATGTAGCGGAAAATCTGCCACCGACTGGCACCTAGCGTCATGGCCGCCTCCACCGGGTCGCGCGGAAGCGCCCCTAGACCGGAGTACAGGATCAGGAACATGAAAGGCGTCCATTGCCAGACATCAGCCAAGATGATGGTCGAAAGAGCCACCGCCGGGTAGTGATACCAGGCCACGCCGGTCTCGAAACCTAGAAAGTGGATCAGGATGTAGTTAACCAGCCCTTTCTCCAGGAAAAGGAGATAGAAGGCTAGGCCTACCACCACCCAGGGGAGCATCATCGGGTAGAGGATCACCGCGGTGAAGAGGCGCTTGCCCAAGAAATCGCGCTGAAAGAAGAGAGCAAGAGCCAACCCGATGGCGAACTCCAGCGCCACCGCCACCACGACTACACCGATCGTACGGACGATGGCCTGCCAGAAGCGCACATCGGATAATACATGGCCATAGTTTCGGAACCAGGCGAAGGGCGCCTGCCACCAATCGACCCCCATCCTCGGTTCCCAGGCAACGAGGCTAAGATAAAGCACGATCAGGGTGGGAATGATGAGAAGGAACCATAGCAAAAGCTGCATGGGCATGGCTAGGACATTCTGAAAGAAACTCTCACGATTGAGCGCCCGTACTAGTCGCGGAAAGAGCGGTTTCCTTCCACCAGCCACCGGCGGCCGTTCGACCTTGATTGCCATACTACTCTTATCCTCTATCAGAGAGGAGGGGGGCCAGGGGCCGTCCGGCCCCCCTCTCGCGACCTGCTAGAACTTCCCCAGTTTCTTCCAGAGGTCTTGGATATGCTGCGGATAGTTGGCCCGCTCGGTGCGCCAGGCCTCGATCTGACCCAATCGGCCCAAGCGATCGGTGACCTTCTGCCACTCGTCGGCTGTATCTCGCAGTGCCCTCTCCGCATCCTTCTGCCCAGCGAACGCCTGTTGCAGGTTGAGGTTCAGCTTGTCCAGGTATTCGTTGGCCCCTCGCAGAGCCAGGTCGGCGAAAGAGTTCTCTGTGAGCTTGAGGAGGATGGGCATGAACTCTGCGCCATAGGCCTCCTTCATCTTCTCGTCGTCGAACCAAGGCCGACGGAAGGTATCCAGGGTGCCTACCCGGGCGATGGCGTCCAACCCCACTGTGGGGCCGGTGAACCACTGGGCCCAGCAGTAGGCCGCCTCTGGGCATTTCCCATAGCGGGAGACGCTGAAGGACCAGCCCACCACATGGGGCACGGCCCGGATAAGGGTGCCATCATGCATGGTGCCCGGACACTCCAGGTAGCCGACCTTGCCGGCGATCTTCGAGGTCTCGGGATCCTGAGCCCACTTGCCCAAAGAGGCCCAAGCCCAGGCGAAGAAGACCGAGCCCTCCGGGAAGCGGGAATAGGCCACTGCCCAGTCGCCGGTGACCGCATCCTCGAACATATGGTTCTGGGTGAGCCGGATCTGCTCCTCCAGGGCGGTGACCCCCTCGTCAGAGACGATGAGGGGATCCATGTTGTCGTCGAAGTAGGCACCGCCTTTGGAGATGAAACGGGCTGCCCAGGCGGTGTAGGCGAAATACCGCTCCGCGTACATGTGGCCACCCCGGAAGCCCTCCTCCGGCCGGTCGAAGAACTCGATCCACTGGTCGAACTCCTCCCAAGTGTTCGGGAGCGCCAACTCTCGACCATACTTGTCCTCGAAGGCGGCTTTATCGGCGGCTTCCATTATGTCCTTGCGGTAGAAGAGGCTGAAGGCGTCGTCGTCGGCCCCGAGGGCATAGCGCCGTCCCTTGTAGAGGCTGGTGAACCTGTCCAAAGGCGCAACGTAGGCGCTGGGTCCATGGTCCACCTCTGGATCGTACTTCGCCCACCAATCCGTCTGGTCGACGATGAGACCAGCCTCGGCCATATCCCCGATCCAGTTGCAGAAAGTCAGGAAGATGTCATAATCGCCAGTGCGGACTACGGCCTCGTTCATCGCCTTAGTATAGATATCCGCCTCCAGGCCGACCTCTGCCGATTGGAAGTTGAGCCCGGTGAGCCTGTTCCACTCCTCCAAGGCAGGGACTATGTTGTTCCGTTGGCCGGAGTGATGCATGATGGTGAAAGTGTCGCCGTCTTTGACCTTGCCTGCCTCTTTGAGCGCTTTGATCCCGTTGAGAGCTCGCTCCTCCGGAGTGGCACCTTCAACCGCTGCTACTGGAACGGCCGGCGCAGTCGTGGGCGTCGGCGTCGCTGCCGGAGCGCAGGCTGAGGCTAGACCACCCAATACTAGGGCCCCCCCGGCACCGCCAGCGGCTTTCAGAAAATCGCGACGGCTGAGGGGCCGTCTAAAGACCTTCTTCAATTCGTGCTTCTCCCCCATTCCTTGTCCCCTCCTTGCTTGTAACGCCTGTCCAAAGGACAGAAGCCTAGATGGATAGATTAATATCTAAGCATCACCTCCCTCCTTCTGATTCCCCCATCACAAACGGCCAAACTCGCTAAGGAGTTCCTCCACCGTCTTGCCTTCCTTGATCCGCTGCCTAGTGGCCTCTTCCTGGGCAGCCTGAGCCTGGGCTCTGGCTAACACCTCCCTCGCCTCTTCCTGGGGCACTACCACCACACCGATCTCATCGACCAAAACTATATCCCCCGGGTTAACTCGCACCCCCCCGCAGGTGATGGGAACGTTCACCTCGATCGGTTCCATCCGTTGAGAGTAGGGAGAGTGGGTGGAGCGGGGTACTACGGCCCTGGTGCAGATGGGGAAGCCGAGGGCTTGGATTTCGTCGGTATCGCGAATAGCCCCGTCGACCACCGCGCCTACTACCCCCTTCTGCTGGCAGAGGCCAGCCATCAGCCCCCCCCAGACGGAGGTCTCGGTATCGCCACAGGCATCGACGACGATGAGATCACCAGGCCCTGCCACCTTTAGGGCGTCGAGGCAATCTACCAAGTCGCCCGGGTACAGTTTGACGGTGAGGGCCACGCCCACGAACCGACTATCGGTCAGAGGCTTGATACTACTATGCATTACCCCCGCCCGCTCCATGGAGTCAGCCACCACACAAGAAGGGCTATATATCTTAAGGAGTTTCCGAAATCCCTCAACGACTTCTGGCTCGGGCCTCCTCTCCAAGGTATTGATGATCCGTTTCACCTTCGCTCCTCAGCCTCCCTTGGCGCCCCTAATGGCGGCCACGAACTGGCGGGCTGTCTCGGTCAACTCGGCGAAGTTCCCCTCGGCGACCGCTCTCTTTTTCACCAGGTTGCCTCCCACCGCCACCGCCACCGCTCCAGCTTTGATGAAATCGCCCGTGTTTTCCAGGGACACCCCGCCCACGGGTATAAGCTTCACTTGAGGCAGCGGCCCCCGTATCGCTTTCAGGTAGTCGGGACCGCCAAGACTAGCGGGAAAGACCTTGACGAAATCGGCACCCCACTGCCAGGCGGTGAGGATCTCGGTGGGGCTAAAGGCACCGGGTATCACCACCTTGCTGTAGCGCCGGCAGACCTCGATCACATCTGGATCGAGGGTGGGCGCCACGATGAATTCCGCCCCCGCCAGGATGGCTGCCCGGGCGGTCTCGGCATCGAGGACCGTCCCCGCTCCCAGAAGCACCTCGTCGCTGAACTCTCGCCTCGACTCTTCGATGATACTTAAAGCGTTGGGGGTGGTCATGGTGAACTCGATGATAGCCACGCCTCCAGCCTTGATCGCCTTCGCCACCTCTATCAACTGCTCGGAGCGGTCAAAGCGGACAATGGCGATAATACCGCTTTCCTCGATGAGCCTTGCTTGTTCATCTCTGTGCATTTTACGACTCCTCTCCTTTGCCTGATCAGCGGGAGATGCGAAGGCCCGCCCCCTTGAGTTGGGCTTCCACCTCCTCCAAGGTGGACCAGTTGAGGTCTCCCCAGGAGGTCTGCTTCAAGGCGGAGAAGGCGTTGCCATACCTCACCCCCTTGGCCAGCCCTTCGGTGAGATAGCCGTAGAGGAAGCCGGCGGTGTAGTTGTCGCCGCCTCCCACACGATCTACTACCTCGATCTCATAGGTGACATCGTCATAGAAAGTGCCATCGGCATAGGCGATGGCGGTCCAGGTGTTCCGCCAGATGGAAGGGTTGCCCCGCAGGGTTATGGTCACCACCTTGAAGCCGAACTTCTCCGCCAACTCCACTGCTACCTGCTTGTAATCCTCCCTCACGATGCCGAAGACCCTCTTGGTGTCTTCCTCAGTAGTTAAGAGGATGTCCACATAGTTCATGAAGGGGGTCTGGACCTCTCGTGCTTTCTCCTGGCTCCATAGTTTGGCTCGATAATTGAGGTCGTAACTCACCAGACAGCCGACCTCTTTGGCCGTCTTCAACGCCTCCTCTGTTACCAGGGCCGCCGAATCGCTGAGGGCTGGGGTTATGCCACTGGTGTGGAAGAGGCGGGCGTCGGATAGTACCCTAGCCCAATCGATCTCCCCTGGCTTGATGCGGCTGATAGCCGAGTTGGCCCGGTCGTATAGGACCTTGCTGGCCCGGGGCGAAGCGCCGTATTCAACAAAATAGAGTCCCATCCGGTCTCCATCGCTCCAGACGATGTAGGAGGTATCCACGCCTTGCTCTCGGGCCTTATTGCGCACCATACGCCCCAGGGGGTTATCGGGCAGGCGACTGACCCAGGCAGCGCTCAACCCCAGCCGACAGACACCAGCCGCTACGGTCAACTCCGAACCGCCTATGGTGACCTTCAGAGTGCTCGCCTGTTCCAACCTCTCAAAGTCGGGAGGGGCAAGCCGGATCATGGTCTCACCAAAGGTTACGACGTCGACCATCTCCATCTCCTTTCCCATGGGCCCGGCGTAGGGCAAAGGTTAAAGGCTTCGGGCCATGAAAAGTCAAGATACCGCAGGGGAGTAGCACCGGGGTTCTGAACGCCATGGGGGGAGACGGGACGGAATGACCACCGCTACCCCCAGCCGCAGGATGTGTTTGTTGTCCGAGTGTTCCCCAGGCTTGGCCTTCAATCGGTTAACATCGATGATACTCCCCCTCGCTCCTCTCACCCTCGAGACTCCACATCTCCTGCCAAGCGACTGGAGATCGCCTGGCCAGCCTCCTTCACTTTGGCCACCAGTCCTCGCTCGGCTATCGCTCGGTCGATCCGCCCAGCGGGGCCGGAGACGCTGATAGCCCCCACCACCTTCTGACGGTAGTTCCAGATGGGGACGGCGACACATTTTACCTCTGGCTCATGTTCCTCGTTATCGATGGCGAAGCCGCGCTCCCTAATAGAAGCCAACTCTCTGCGAAGTTCTGTCAAGTCGGTGATGGTATTAGGGGTAAAACGACGCAAACCCGATTCGCCGTACAGTTGGCGGATCTCGCTCTCCGGTAGGTAAGCCAGCATAGCCTTGCCCAAGCCAGTGCAATGGGCTGGAGCGCGCCTCCCAACCTGGGAGCCCATGATGCCGATGGGCAGAAGCCCCTCTAACTTCTCGAGGTAGACCACCTCCGATCCAGCCAACCTTGCCAGATGGACCGTCTCCTTACAGTCATCCCGCAGGCCGTTCAGAATAGGCAACGCCTCCTTACGGATATCGCTCTGGTTCAGAAAAACGCTACCCAATTCAAGGCAGGTGACCCCTAGCCGGTACTTCCGAGCCTCCTGATCCTGTTCCACATAGCCGTGAGCCTGCAACGTCACTAGCAGCCGGAAGGTGGTGCTACGGTTCAGGTTGATGCGTTGGCTGATCTCTGCCAGGCTCAACTCCGACTGCACGCCGGAGAAGGTTTTCAATAACTCCAAGGCCCTGGAGACAGAGCGGATGACGTAGCGCTGTTCGTCTTTGGGCATCGGCTACCTTTGCAAAAAAAGAGAGCGCATCCGAGGCACGAAAATCGGCCTCTACCTGCACTCCCCAGGACACCCTCTGTGACTGGAAAGAGTCCCCACCTCGTTTCACCTCTTCGTGACAGCACTCAACCATTGTGGGATTCCAGACAAGAAATCACAAACTAATACAGGCGCGAAGAAATTTCATCCTATAAAACGATATTGCAAACAATCAAATTATAGCATGAACTCCCTCCCCTGTCAAGAGGCCGCAGAAACCGGTCGCGTCACATTGGTTC
>DMLA01000236.1:0-569 GCA_003453555.1 Chloroflexota bacterium
ATCGTCGAAGGCGGCTACCACGCGGAACCCTTCCCTCTTGAAACCTCCATAGCGAGCGATAGCATGCCCTAAATCGCCCACCCCTACCAAGACCATGTCCCACTCTCTGTCCACCTTCAGGATCTCCCGCAGTTTCTGGCGGAGATATCCCACCTGGTAGCCGGTCCCCTGCTTTCCGAAGCCATCGAAATAGGAAAGGTCTTTGCGTATCTGGGCCGGACTGATCCCCAACATCTCCCCCAACTCTTGAGAGGTGATCTGCGACCCCTCCTCCAGAGTGGAGAGGACCCGAAGATACAAGGCTAAGCGCTGGACTACGATCCGGGGAACCTTCTTCCTGCCTGCCATCCTCCTCAACCTAAATCTGTCCATTTGTGAAAAATACCACTTACTATAATACCATATTCTTGCCCTCCTGGCAATAGGCCGGCATCTCAAATGCGATAAATAGGTGGCAGCGGGGTTCGCATATCGGGCCCAGATGGAGCCGCTCATAGTGATAGTAGGTCGGATTTCCATATCCGACCTAGATAGGGCAGGCTGGAAACCTGCCCTACTCATTCTGCTGG
>DMLA01000236.1:945-4143 GCA_003453555.1 Chloroflexota bacterium
GTTGTAGGGGAGGGCCTTGCCTGTCCTGACACACGGAAGGGTCCCCTCCCGAAAGCAGGAGGCCACTAGGGCCTCTCCTACACCTGTTGTGTAGGTCTGGTTGGCCCATACAACTCTACCACACCTGTCGCATTCTTAATGAAACTGGCCGTAGGCTTTGACAAAAGATGCGCCCTATGCTATAGGTGAAGCAGGGGAACTCGCCCCCTTTCTAGCCTGGCATCTGATCCTCATCACTCTGGAGGGTAAAAGTGACCGCTCGCCTCTCTAGCCGACATCTCACCTGCGCCACGCTGGGCTACTGGGTGGTAACGACCCTTCTGGCCCTGATCCCTACCCCAGTGAGCAGCCTACTCCTCCCTTCTTGACAACCTAACCAGATGTGATATAATTTAGTATGATTTGTAAGATATATCATACTATTCGCATCTTTCGTGCCACAGAGGAGAGAAGGAGATGAGAGGAATAGCGGCACGATGATCAAGTTAAAAGGTGTGACCAAGGTCTACCGGATGGGCGAGGTGGAGGTCCACGCCCTACGTGACATCTCGCTGGAGATAGAGTTGGGCGAGTTCATCTCCATCATGGGCCCCTCGGGCTCAGGCAAGAGCACCCTGATGAACATCATCGGTTGCCTCGACCAGCCGACTTCGGGGTCGTATTCTCTGGAAGGCATCGACGTCAGCCGGCTTGATGACAACCAACTGGCTGAGATTCGCAATCGCAAGATAGGCTTCGTCTTCCAGATGTACAACCTTCTGCCACGCACCTCTGCAGTGGAGAATGTGGAGTTGCCCCTTATTTACGCCGGGGTTGCTAATCGCAGGAAAAGGGCCCTTGAGGCCCTGGAGACAGTGGGGCTGGCCCATCGCGCTCGCCACCGCCCCAACGAGCTCTCGGGCGGCGAACAGCAGCGGGTGGGCATCGCCCGCGCCTTGGTAAATGAACCAGCCATCATCCTGGCCGATGAGCCCACAGGTAACATCGACACCAAATCGGGCGAGGAGATCATGGCTATCTTCCGGAGGCTCAATGAGGAGCGGGAGATCACCGTTGTCGTCGTCACCCACGACCCTGAGATCGCCGCCTACAGCAGGCGCATCGTCCACCTTCGCGATGGTCGGATCGAGGGCCAGGAGGCAGTAGCGATATAGCGGGAGGAGAAACATGAGAAGAATCTTGATCATCATAGCCGTATTGTTGCTCGTCCTGGTTGTGGGGGCTGGCTCCTTCTGGGCCGGGATGACGGTAGGGGAAAACCGAGTCATCCAGGATCCCGCCCGCTTCTTCCAGGAGCGGCTCAGAGGCCAGGGTGGGCAGTTCCCAGGGCTGGTGCGAACGCCGCAGCCAGGTGGGCAAGCCGCGCCATTTGGTGGCGGCATCATGGGCACCATCGAAACGGTCGAGGGGGATACCCTGCTCGTCAGCACCGAGGAGGGAGACATCCGGGTGCATACCACAGACACCACCCTCATCGAGAAGTACATGGCGGTGGACTTGGGAGACCTGGCGGTAGGCGAGCAGGTGGTAGTTTCGGGCTCGCGAAACGATGATGGCAGTATCACCGCCCGGTCCATCCGAATCTCCACAGTCCGATGAGCCATGAGGGAGGTATGAAAATGCAACGGCTGAAGCGTCTGTTGAAGTGGCTCGCCCTGCTTCTGGTGGTCGCGGTGGCGGGGACAGCCGCGTGGTTGCTGTGGACCCGAAACCAGGCACCCCAGACCACCAGCCTCACTCAAGTGGTGACGGTGGGGCGAGGGAATCTAGTGGCGACCATCGCCCCCACCGGCGAGGTCTACGCCCCCCGCCAGGCGGAGTTAGGCTTCGACGTCAATAAGATCGAACTGATCGAACTGAACGTGGCCCCGGGCCAGCAGGTGATGGCCGGGGATGTCTTGGCCCGCATCGATCCCACAACTTTAGAGCGGGCCGTGACCCAGGCTGAGGCCAACCTGACCATCGCCCAAAGTGGATTGGAGAAGGCGGAGAACCCCTATACTGACCTAGACCTGGCTGGGGCCCAGCGGGCCGTGACCCAGGCCGAGGTGAACCTGGAAAATGCCAAGAAGCATTTAATCGTCGTACAAAACGATTCGGTCAACGCCGAAAGGATCCGAATCCTTGAGTACGAGGCTAATTGGTACCGGAACAACTATTGGGAGGCCCTAGAGAAATTCGAAAGGGGGGAGATCGACCAAGAAAAGCTCAACTGGGAGTACAGCAACATGCTGGCTGCCGAGGAGCGGCTCACGACGGCCCGGCTTAACGCCGAGATCGCCCTTGCCAACGCCCAAGACCAGGTGGCCCAGGCCGAGTACAACCTGCAAAAGGCCCAGGAAACCCTGGCCCAAATCCTGGCTGGCCCTGACCCCAAGGAGATCGAGGTGGCCCAGGCCAAGGTCATCAGCGCCCAAGCCGCTCTCGAGGATGCCCAGGCAGCCCTGGAAGCGGCCACCTTGGTCGCTCCCTTCGACGGAACGGTCATCTCGGTGGGCGCCGAGGTGGGAGACCTCGTCTCTTCGAACACTATCGTGGTCACCCTGGCCGACCTCTCGAACCTGCGGGTGCGGGCCATCGTGGATGAGACGGATATCAGCCAGGTGGAGGTGGGCCAGGAGGTGGAGATCACCTTCGACGCCTTCCCGGGGCGACACCTCCGGGGCCAGGTGCTGGAGGTGCCGCTGCAGGGGAGGCTGGTGCAGAACATCCTGACCTATGAGGTGCCGGTGAGCCTGGAGGAGGGAGAAGGGGTATCCCTGAAGCCGGGGATGACCGCCAATCTGAAGATCGTGGTGGGTCGGCGGGAGAACGTGCTCTTGGTGCCGGCCATGGCGGTGCAGCAGGGAGAGGAAGGGAACGTAGTGATGGTACAGGACTCCCCCCAGGGGCCGGCGGTGGCGACACGGGTAGAGGTGGGGTTGAGCGACGGGATGTACGTAGAGGTGGTGCGAGGGTTGAACGAGGGTGATCAGGTGGTGATCGAGTACCAGCCAGCCGAGGAGACGTTCGGGTTCCCTGGCTTCAGGCAGATGTTCCCTGGTGGGGGGCAGCAGAGACCATGAACATCATCGAAAGTGCGCGGGTGGCTGTGCGCTCTCTGAGAGCCAACAAGTTGCGCTCAGGGCTCACCATGCTGGGTATGGTCATCGGCGTGGCCGCCGTCATCGCGCTAGTGGCCACGGGCACCGGAGCCCA
>DMLA01000012.1:0-539 GCA_003453555.1 Chloroflexota bacterium
CGTGGTAGCCGCCTTCGACGATGATCCGACGAAGATAGGGAAGAAGATCGGTGCTCTGGAGATCATGGATGTAGCCCTTCTGCCCGAGGTTGTAAAGCGGATGGGTCTGCGAGTGGGCATCATCGCCGTCCCGGCCAGCAACGCTCAGAAAGTGGCTACGACTATGGTGGCTTCAGGGATAAAGGCTATCCTCAACTACGCACCTGTGGCCCTCAACGTCCCCGAGGGGGTACAGGTCTATCAGACCGATCCCCTGGTGGGCTTGCAGAGCATGACCCACTACTTGGAGGGTTCCTAAAGTTCGGGCAGGCTCTTCTTGAGGAGGTGATAGTTCTCTAGGGCCTTTCCAGCGCCTAGAGCCACGCAGGCCATCGGTTGGTCAGCCAGATAGGCCGGGACGCCGGTTTCTTTAGTGAGGTAGCGGTCCATGTTGCGGAGGAGGGAGCCGCCACCGGTCATCACCATGCCCCGGTCGATGATGTCAGCTGCTAATTCGGGTGGGGTCTCTTCTAAGACAGATTTCACTACGGAGGCGATGG
>DMLA01000012.1:951-6813 GCA_003453555.1 Chloroflexota bacterium
CGGGCCTCCATGGTCAGTTCCTCTTCTAAGGGTATGGCGCTCCCTATCTCGATCTTGATCTCCTCTGCCGTACGCTCCCCTACCATGAGGTTGTATTTTCGCCTCAGGTAGGCGGCGATCGCTTCATCCATCCGGATTCCCCCCACACGAACCGACCCGGCGACCACGATATCGTTCATGGAGATAACGGCGGCCTCGCTTGCCCCTCCGCCTATGTTTATGATCATGTTTCCGGTGGGTGTATGGATGGGCATCCCCGCGCCCAGGGCCGCAGCCAGAGGCTCGGGAATGAGGTGAGCGTTTTTGGCCCCGGCTTGGATGGCGGCGTCATGTACGGCCCGGCTCTCCACGCTGGTTACCCCCACGGGGACGCTGATCATCACCTCTGGCCGGAAGAGACGGAAACGCCCCACGATACCGGAGATGAAATAACGGAGCATCGCCTCGGTGACCACGTAGTCGGCGATGACGCCGTCGCGCATAGGGCGAAGTACCTCGATGCTCTCTGGGGCACGCCCCATCATAGTCAAGGCTTCCCGTCCAATGGCTACGATCCGGCTGTCGTTGATGGAGAGGGCCACCACTGAGGGTTCTTGGAGAACGATCCCTTTGCCCCGCACATGGACTAAAACGTTTACCGTGCCCAGGTCCACCCCGATCTGTTTCTCAAACATCTCACCTCTCTCTAGTGGCTAGATCTCCTCTTCGGGAGGTCTAGCCTCCCGCGGCCTGCGCCTGCGACGAGCCACTTTCAATCGGATTCGGGAGCGGCGCAGGGCTCCCTCTATACCCGCCAGATCGACGCCGTCCGGCTTCTCCCTAAGCAGCCTCTCGGCCCTCTCCCTGGCCGCCTCTGCTCTAGCGATATCTATCTCCTCGGCTCGCTCGGCGGTATCGGCTAGGACTATCACCTTGTTGGAACGGACCTCCATGAAGCCGCCGTCGATAGCCACGGAGATCTCCTCGCTGTCGTTCTTGATCCGCAACTCCCCCACCTCCAAAGCGGTGAGCAGTGGAGCGTGATGAGGGAGTATCCCCAATGTCCCCAAGGCGCCAGGAGCAATCACCATATCCGCCTCGCCGGAGAAGACGACGCGCTCCTGGCTGACGACATCTACCTTGAGTTTGGCCATCATCCCCCGCTTATCTCTTTCGCTTTCTCCATCGCCTCCTCTATGGTGCCCACCATATAGAAGGCCTGCTCCGGCAACTCGTCGTGCTTCCCCTCTAGGATCTCTTTGAAGCCCCGCACCATCTCCCGCAAAGGAACGTATACCCCTGGCCTTCCGGTGAAGGCCTCAGCCACGAACATGGGCTGGGAGAGGAAACGCTGGATCTTCCGGGCTCGGGCTACGGTGACCTTATCCTCCTCAGATAACTCGTCGATGCCCAGGATGGCGATGATATCTTGCAGGTCCTTGTACCTTTGAAGCACCCTTTGGACCCCTCGCGCTACCTGGTAGTGCTCCTCTCCCACCACACGGGGGTCTAGGATGCGGGAGGTGGAGGCTAAGGGGTCTACCGCGGGGTAGAGCCCCTGCTCCGAGAGAGAGCGCTCCAGAGAGATGGTGGCGTCCAGGTGGGCGAAGGTGGCTACAGGAGCGGGATCGGTGTAGTCATCGGCGGGGACGAAGATCGCCTGGAAGGAGGTGATGGAGCCCCGCTTGGTGGAGCAGATCCGCTCCTGGAGTTGGCCCATCTCCGCGGCCAGGGTGGGCTGATACCCCACCGCCGAGGGCATCCGTCCCATGAGCGCCGACACCTCGGAGCCAGACATGACGAAACGGAAGATGTTATCTATGAAAAGGAGCACGTCCTGACCTTGGTCGCGGAAATACTCGGCCATGGCTAGCCCCGCGAGGCCCACACGAAGGCGGACCCCTGGTGGCTCGTTCATCTGCCCGAAGACCATGACCGTCTTGTCCATCACCCCAGCGCGCCTCATCTCGTACCAGAGGTCGTTTCCCTCTCGGCTTCTCTCGCCGATGCCAGAGAAGACGGAGACGCCGCCATGCTCGAGGGCGATATTGCGGATTAACTCCATAATAATGAAGGTCTTCCCCACGCCGGCCCCACCGAAGACGCCGGTCTTGCCGCCCTTGGTGAAGGGGGCGATGAGGTCGATCACCTTCAGGCCGGTCTCGAAGACCTCCACGGTGGTGCTTTGGTCTTCTAGGGAGGGGGTGGGTTGATGGATGGGGCGGTATTCCTCCGCCTCCACGGGGCCTAGGTCATCTATGGGCTGGCCCAAGACATTGAAGAGGCGGCCCAGGGTGGCGGGCCCCACAGGCACCTTGATGGGGGCCCCGGTATCTATCGCCTCCAGGCCCCGCCGCAAACCATCGGTGGTATCCATAGCCAGGCAGCGTACCCACTCATCGCCGATATGCTGCTGCACCTCAAGAACCAATTTCGAGCCATCCCGGTATATCTCCACGGCGTTGTATATCTCAGGTAGTTCCTGGGGTGGAAACTCCACATCCACCACAGGGCCGATCACCTGAACTACTCTGCCTTTTATGCCTTTAGACATAAGAGCCTCCTAGATGAACTTTCGGCTATTTGTCCTCTCTAATTTTCTCTCTAATCCAGTCCCAGTCAGGGCGATAATGGTTGAAGAAACTCTTGAAATTATCCTTTAGCCATTCATAGTAGTCGTTTTCCGTATACTCACAGAACGCGCTCACTAGATCGGATTTCTTGATATCCAGCGGGATTTCGATACCTGCATCACTAAGTTTGCTGTCGAGAAATTCCTCTACGGCTGCTTGATCAAGCATGATATTTCACCGCAACTTCCACCGCAAGATGACATCGTGTATCCGGTGTAGGTATTTTTGCTGCAGTTCATTAACGACGCTATTGAAGGTGTCAATCTCGTGATCTCGAATAGGGGTGGGGTTTCCTGATACAATTCTTTTCCACGCCACTTCTCTGCAAAAAGCCTCACCAACCAATTCCGCAAGCATTGTTCTTCCACTTTCTGTTTCCGCGCCATCTAGGCCTGGCCCTAAGTATCTTGCAACCACGGGGAAGTTAACAAATATCTTGATTACAGCAGTACCGCGTTCGTACACCACCCGTTGTGAGGGATTGTCCTCTTCATCGGGAACAATATCCCGAATAAAGCCGCCCTTCCTAGCGGAAAGCTGTTTTCCTTTTCGTTTCTTCTTTTGAGGGCCGACCTTAACAATAGCCAGTGCCTCATTTTCGGCCAACCTAGCACATAAACAAGCCTCCTCTCCAAGAACCCTACCGACGACCCCAAATGGACCGTAATAGAGGTTTGGGTATCTGGGATGCGGGGCTAGACCAACCTGTCGTGTTAGAATCTGGACATTAGGGTTATCAGATTCAACGTGTACGCGCGAGGTTTTCACAGAGTCTACTAAGTCATCAGGAGCATAAACTGAGAGAGTTCGAGGCTTGTCTATTTCGATATTGGCAAGTTCTGGTTTTATGATCAAATCATATATGTCACTCGGCTCGACCGGGACCTCCAGCTCTTCGAGTTCATTATTAGCCAATCTGTTGAGCAAATTGCATAGGCTTATAAGCATTTTCTTGGTAGAAGCAGGAGTTTCCTTTTGGGGGCCTTTCTCCAATTCTTTTTTCTTCCTCTGAACGAGGGGCTCCAGCGCTTTCTCAAGGGTAGTTTGTAGTGTCTGGCAGAAGTCGTGTCGCCACTCTAGTCCTGCCCTGTTAGGATCAATTATCCCCCAATCCCCTTCTCTGATTCTATCTGCCAGCCCTTTGCATAATACTTCCCCGTAGAAATAGAAGGCAGCCGGGTCGTTCTGATATCTGAAGAGTTGGTTGTCCAAAATCGCCCCTTCCGTCTTTATGAGAAGACCGGCTTGGGCAAAAGGGTTATTCCGCGGCGAGCGAAAAGGTTTGTCACTCTCGTAGATCTTGACGTTTATGGTGTCCTTATAGCCTGGCAGCCTAAGTTCCTTGTCTAGAACCAGTTCGGCTGGTGGATATTCGTATCTTATTGGCGACTCATAGTAATCCCTCTTATACGAGTCGAAATGCATCCATATTTCTCTGCGCGGGGAAGAGTTTATATCCCTCAGGGCATAATGATCTTCTATCTGGGGCTTTAAGGTCTTGCGATCGGGCACCGATATTTTCTCGTTAGTAACCTTGATTCTTACCAGTGTGCCAGAGCCCGTTTCAATCCCGATCTCTTTTCGCTGAGAATCGGTGGCGGGCATCTCTAGTATTGGACTATATTGAGCCTTCCGCTTGTGCGCATCCCACCATATCCGTGTTGCGCTCAGTTTGTCCCCTTGGATTGTGTAAATCTCTCCCTCGCCCAAACTAATGATCGCTTCTTTGAGCCCTCTCCCGAACAATCCCCTGACGCTACGACCTTTTTCAAATCCACTAGTTTCGCCGGCGAATTCCAACGCTTTTTCTAAGCCGTCTCTGGTCATGCCTTGAGCAAAGTCCCATACCTTCAGTTCCTTACACCTACCACGTTTCAATCGGTACACGGATAAGTGTATTTCTCCCCTGGTTTCACTACCCTCCTCCTCCAATCTTCTGTAACTATCATCGCTATTTGTTACAAGTTCCACTAGAGCGTCCACTACGCTTCTAATGCTTCCCATCGCCATCTGTTGTACTATTGTCGGACTAATGGGTAGATCCCGACTGCCTTTGAACTCCATTTTGCACCTCCAGCTCAATATCGCCTTTTCAGATCGAGTTTATCTTCGCAAGTACTCAGAAATTGCTGTAGCTCCTCCTCTTCACATTCTTGAGCCAGATTCTTATAATATTGCAGACTCTGCTTTACTACTCTTAGCGGAGTCTCCAACGTACAGTGTAACATTCTTCTCAATTCTGTCTCACTGATTGAAAAGCGCTCCCGATCTTGTTGAAATCTTGCATACACTGGATTTTGTTTCAACTCATTTATCAATTTTGCCTCTTGCCCTTTTGCCAGCCTCCTGATCGGGCCAGGCGGCATCCTTCTGCCAGCAAGAGTCCTTTCTACCTCCCGGGCTACTTGCTCTCCAAACCTTGTTAAGGAGAAAACGGTTTTAGGACTGCCTGTAATCCATCCCTTTTCCCGAAGAGTTCTCAGAGGACGATCTAATCTCAATGAGTCCGGCCATTCTGGGTAGCGATAGAAACCAAAGGTCTTGGGAAATAGGGTAAAACACTCCTTGACCAGTCGTTCAAAAGAACACTCTTCACCATTCCGATTCACTGAGCATATTGCAAATACAATCTGCTTACCTATTTCAATTCGCTCATAGACTTTCTCGTCAAACTGAGACACGATTTCTCTCCCTGAATCCCCTCTCTAAATAAATTCTAAGGTCTTTTATTGTCATCTTCGAATGACCCGATAAACAACTAGCTAAGCAACCTCTTTTGCCACCCAAGATAGAAATACTTGCTTATATTCAGGGGTCATCTTAATTGCTTCGGAGCTTACTTCGTAAACCCCATCGCCCACAAATTCGGTGTCTCCGTAAATCCCGTCGGCTTCTAGCAGACCGACGAGGCAATCCAGATGTGATGCGCTCACTCCTGGAAACGCCTTTGCCACCACTTCATTGATATAGTCCTGTGGTTTCCCGCCCTCCTTTTTAAATCTGATGAAATCCTGATAGGAAAAATGACGTGCGAAGGTCTCAAGAAAAATTGGATCGATTATAAGGATTTGCGCAGAATCGACTACAAATCTTGTCTTGTTCATTATTTTTCTCCTAATCTACGCCACTCTTACCTTTGCCAACGCCTCTGCTCCTCCGGCGATGTCCATGATCTCCTTGGTTATCGCCTCCTGGCGGGCCCGGTTGTAAGATAAGGTCAAATCGTCTACTAGCGCTTCGGCGTTCTCCG
>DMLA01000049.1 GCA_003453555.1 Chloroflexota bacterium
GGGCCATGGAGACGGTGCGGGAGTCGATGACCTTTATGGGGAAGTCTTCCAGCAATTTGGTAGCGTGTAAGGCCGAACTATAGGTGCCGCTCAGTTCCGCACCGATAAGAATGCAAACGATAGCCCCCGCCTTCTTGCTCAGTTCAGCGAAGAACTGATGGAACTCCCCTATCGAAGGTTGAGAGGTAGTGAGGCGATAACCCGCTCGGAGCCACTGGTAAACCTGTTTTCGCGTAATATCGACTCCGTCCTGGAAGGCTTCCTGGCCCCGATGGATCCAGGTGGGGACCACGTGGATACCGTATCTCTGCACCAACTCCTGGGGCAAGCAGACCGTGCTATCGGTGACGATGGCGATTTTGGACATCAGGCTCTCTGGCTAGAGTTTACAATAAGAACCCGCAACCGGGCAACTAGTTATGGTAGGGGGTTTGTCCCCGCCCGTTGCGGGAGGCCACAAGGGCCTCCCCTACGCTTTTGATTCTTGTTTTTGTAGCGTCGCCCTTTAGGCCCTGGCCCACATCTGCCAGGACAGGCCGACGCTACATCTTGCCCTCGGTGCTCTGTCGCTCTTTCCCCGTGATACCGTATAACTCATAGACGAGGTCGTCTATTTGGCGGTCGGTGGAGAGGTACCCCATCAACCCCCCTTCCCTCGCCACTTCTCCAGCCGCTTCTTGATCTCCTTCTCATACCCCTGCTCCGAGGGCTCATAATATCTCTTGCCCTGCAACTCGTCGGGCAGGTATTGCTGTTTGACATAGTGGCCGGGGTAACTGTGGGGGTATTTGTACCCTTCGCCGTGTCCCAAGGCTTTCCTATCTCGGTGGGCATCTTTCAGGTGGTCGGGCACCTCGGTCTTGCCCTCTTCCTCCACGTCGGCCAGGGCCTTGAAGTAGGCTCCCGTGGAGTTGCTCTTGGGTGCCGTAGCCAGGTAGATAGCCGCCTGGGCTAGGTTGTACTGGGCCTCCGGTAGCCCCACCCACTCCAAGGCTTGGGCCGCGGAGGTGGCCACCACCAGAGCCTGGGGGTCGGCGTTGCCTATATCCTCCGAGGCGAAGATGATCATCCGGCGGGCGATGAACTCCGGGCTCTCCCCGGCGTAGATCATCTTTGCCAACCAGTAGAGAGCCGCATCGGGGTCCGAACCTCGCAGGCTCTTGATGAAGGCGGAGATGGTATCGTAGTGGGCGTCCCCATCCTTATCATAGAGTAGTGCCCGCCTCTGGATCGAATCCTGGGCCACATCGATATCTACACGGATCACACCATCCGCATCGGGAGGGGTGGTCTCCACCGCCAACTCCAGGGCGTTCAGCGCCACCCGGGCATCGCCCCCCGCCACGCGGATCAGATGGGCCAGCGCCTCCTCGTCCACCTCCACCGAAAGTGTGCCGTAGCCCCGCTCGCCATCGGCTAGGGCCGAGCGCAGGATGGTCTCCATCTCCTCATCGCTCAAGGGTTTGAGTTGAAAGACCCGGGAACGGGAGACCAAGGGGGAGATCACCTCGAAATAGGGGTTCTCGGTAGTGATGCCGATGAGGATGATGGTTCCATCCTCCACATGGGGGAGTAGCGCGTCCTGTTGGGCCTTATTGAAATGGTGAATCTCGTCTATGAGGAGTATCGTCCGCTGGCCATACATGCTTCGCCGGTTCTTGGCTTCGGCGATCAGTGCCCGTATCTCCTTCACCCCAGCCAAGACAGCGCTTATGCCCGTGAAGTAGGATTGAGTGGTATTGGCGATGACGTTAGCCAGAGAGGTCTTCCCCGAACCCGGCGGCCCCCAGAGAATAATCGAAGAGAGTTGGTCCGCCTCGATGGCCCGGCGCAAGAGTCTCCCCGGCCCCACTATCTCCTCTTGCCCCACGAACTCCTCCAAAGTGCGGGGCCGCACGCGAACCGCCAAGGGAGCCTGCTTGGCTATCTCTTCTCGGCGACCATATTCGAAAAGATCGCTCATTTTAAGACCTCGATAACTATCCGCGCCGGGCTCTCTGAAGTCGAGACCTCGTAGGGCGCGGCCACCTTCAGGCCGATGGAGAAGCCGAGGAGCGCATCGTCATAGGTGGGGTAGAGGCCGATCTTGGTGACCAAGGGGTTATCAGGAAGGACGAGGGGCAACTTCTCATTCAGCGGGTAATCCCAGGCGTAGAGGTCGCTGATGGTGATATCGATGCGGGCTTCCCCCCAGGAGGGGTCATAAGCCTCCTGGTCGGGGGCTACGGGGAAGAGCACCTGGTCGTTGTAGACCTCCACCAGTTCGAAATGGGGGATACCCTCTTCGCCCCCTTCCATCTCCAAAACTAGCCGCACCCTATCCGGCTGAACTTCACATCGGATATCGGTCAGATTCCAGATATACCCCAAGATGCCCCCTTCATATACCTGACCGATATAGTCAGGAGGGGTGGGCGTTGGCGGTTCCTGCGGTCTGGCCACACACCCGGCCAACAAAAGTAGAGAGAGAAGAAGGCTACCAGCCAAAAGGTTGCGAGACATCTCGGCTTCATCTTACGCCTTTTTGTCGCTTTTGGCAAGAGGCTGTACTCGTTCAGTACATATGAGACAGATAGGCTGCTGAGGCCAGGTCTGGGTGGCACTCACTAATATACTCCATTGGGGTCTTCCCGTCCAGGGCCTGGTG
>DMLA01000129.1 GCA_003453555.1 Chloroflexota bacterium
AAAATAGCACATAAGGATCCCGGGGGAAAGGAGAGATGGCGGTCATACCAAAGGGTGTGGAACATTGTCCAAACAGCGCAGAACCCTCTTATGTCTTGCTCTTTGAGCCCTATCTTCTACAAACTCGGGGAGATTAGGTGACCCTGCGTCTTACAGAGCCTAACACAGCGTATCTGGCTTTGTGCTTCAGCACTCCGCCCAAATTCCCCTGCGGGGAACTTCAGATACGCTCCGAATGTTAGGCGAAACGACAAAAAATGATAAGGAGGATTCAATCATGTACCAGAAAGTAGCCCCAATGTTGCTTGTAGAAAATGTAGAAGAGGCTGTGAAGTGGTATGGTAAGGTATTGGGAGCAAAACTCCAATCCAGTTTGCCAAACAACCCCCCTTTTGAATGGGCTTCTCTTGGTTTGGGGAATGTTGAAATTATGTTTTCTAAAAAGAAATCCGCTCAAAAGTGGTATTCCGATGCAGTGATAGTTTCAGAAACGCCTGCTAACTTTATTGCTTATATCTATGTGGAGAATGCTGATAATCTGTATGAACGGATTAAGGATAACGCCAAAATCGTTATGGAACCAACCGATCAGTGGTATGGGCTTCGTGAATTCGCGATTCGAGACCCTTTTGGGTTCACCTTAATATTTGCCCAGATTATAGGGTGATCTAAGTATGTTTCAGCCTTGCCTAACAGGCATATTTGCGGCTGGCGGAGTCTATCCTGCCTGCCCTGGTACGCCTGCTCCAAACAGTACCAGGCCGGGGTGGCAGGCCAGGGAACGAAGCCGAAGGGCTCACTCAGATGCCTTTCCCAAAGGGCCGCCATTAGGGCAGCACTTGGCAAACACGCGAGACATTAGCCAACATAGCCTGAGGTTCAGATGAGAGAAACCCCCTTTCTCACTCTGGCTCTTCTGGGCGAGAGGTTAGAGAAGACAAAGAAACGCCTAGAACTGGCGGCCCTCATCGCCGATTTCTTGAGGGGCCTAGGCCCCGAGGAGATAGGCCCCGGCGTTCGGCTTCTCATCGGCCAGGTCTTCCCCGAGTGGGATAGCCGAGCCCTGAACCTCAGTTGGCGGGCCGTCTCCAAGATCCTGCAGGGGCTGACCGCGCCCAGTAAGAGCGACCTAGAGGCGATTCGAGCGCAGGCCGTGGATGCTGGCGAATGGGCCCGTCTCCTCTTGGAGAGAGCCAGAATCGAGCCCCCTCAACCCCCGCCCCTACCCCTATTGGAGGTCTATCGCACCTTCGAGGAGATCGCTGAGACTGCAGGCCCCGGCTCCCGCCGAAAGAGGGAAGAACTCCTCAACTCCCTCTTCTTGCGAGCCCAGCCGGTGGAAGCCAAGTACATAGTCAAGAACGTGGTGCGGGAGATGCGCCACGGGGTGAGTGAGGGGATACTCCTAGATGCCATCGCCCAGGCCGCAGAGGTCCCCAAAAAACTAGTCCGCCGGGCAAACATGCTCTGTGGCGATCTGGGAGAGGTAACTTCTATCGCTCTCACCGAGGGTGAATGCGGGCTGAAGCGGATTAAGCCCCAACTCTTCCGCCCCCTCAAGCCGATGCTGGCCCAGATGGCCGACGACGTGGCCCAGGCTTTCCAAGAGCACAAGGGGAAGACAGCCCTAGAGTATAAACTCGACGGCGCTCGGGTGCAGATTCACAAGGCAGGCGATGAGGTGCGGATCTACTCTCGTAACCTCTCGGAGGTGACTTCTAGCCTGCCAGAAGTCGTCGACCAGGTGCGGGAAGAGGTGAGGGCTGACTCAGCCATCTTGGAAGGCGAAGTGATCGCCGTAGGCGAGATGGGACGCCCCCTCCCCTTCCAGCATCTGATGCGTCGCTTTCGCCGCGTCCATAACCTACGGGAATTGATGCGCGAGGTCCCCATCCAACTTTTCCTTTTCGATATCCTTTACCGGGACGGCACGAGCCTAGTTGATGAACCTAACCACAAACGGTGGCGAGCGCTGCAAGAGGTGAAAGGGAACTTAAACTCCGTGGCTCGTCTAACCCCTAGGAACCCTCAAGAGGGAGAAGCCTTCGCACAGGCCTCTTATGAGGCCGGCCACGAGGGACTCATCGCCAAGCGGCTGGATAGTGTCTATACCCCTGGCGTCCGAGGCAAGGCCTGGTTTAAGATAAAGCAGACCATCTCCTTAGACCTAGTGATCGTAGCCGCCGACTGGGGATACGGGCGGCGCCACGGCTGGCTATCCAACTACCACCTGGCAGCCCGGGACGAAGATAGCGGAGAGTTCTTAGAGGTGGGGAAGACTTTCAAGGGGTTGACAGACAAGGAGTTTGAGGAGATGACGGCTCACCTCCTCTCCCTAGAGATCTATCGCCAGGGGGCTACGGTCTATGTAGAGCCAGAGACGGTGGTGGAAGTGCTCTTCAATGAGATCCAGAGGAGCCCCCACTACGACTCGGGACTAGCCTTGCGGTTCGCCCGCATCTCCCGCCTCCGAGACGATAAGAGCCCAGAAGAGGCAGACACCATCCAAACTATGAGGGAGATTTTTCGGAGGCAGTTCGAGCATAAAGGAAAGCCAACTAGCCGCACTCTCTAGGAGGCACGATGATGGACGGTCTAGCAGTTATCGTCAAAGGGGTTCTGGCGGGAATCCCTTGGGGCCTGGCCACCGCTTTCTACGCTTGGCTGAGGAGGGAGGACCTGGTATCCGCAACCCGAGAGGAGGGGCGTCTGGAGAGCCTTTCCAGTCGGGGAGCCCTCATCGTCATCCTGGCCAATTTCGGCTTGATGCCCCCTGCGGCTGGTATCCTGGCGGCGTTAGCCTATTCCAGGACACGTTCCCCCTCCCAGTTCTTCTCGCTGGCTTTGGCGGCTACCGTCTTCGTAAGCATCATCACGCTCTTCAGCCGGATACCCCATAAGGAGGATAGGATCATAAGTTACTTCATCGCCGGCCCGGGGCTGGGCTGGCTCGTACCCAGGCTTTTGGCCTGGCTGTCGTGGTAGAGTATCCAAGGAGGGAGAGATGACTCTGG
>DMLA01000017.1 GCA_003453555.1 Chloroflexota bacterium
TTCAAAGACCCGGTGCGCTTCAGCTTCGCCCACGGAGGGAAGGATGGGCACCCCTACCCCGTGGACCGGGCCAACTACGACCGCTCCATCGAGATATTGGAAACCGCTGCTCGGAGGGCTAAAGTAGGGGAGCGGGAGAAGTTGGCTGCCCTCCGTCGGCTGGCCTCCTGGGAGATGAAGACCCAACCCCCCACCCCACAGATATAGAGCAACCATTCAGGGGTGGTGGCCGACATGCTGGTCAAATGAGAAAGGTGGACGCCAGTCTGCACGGCTGGCGTCCACCATCTTCGAGGATCGTGGGGTTACTCTCTCTTCCTCTGAGGTTCCTTCCCTTCCGCGAGATCCAGGATTCTCTCCTTCAACGCCGTGAGTTCCTTCAAGAGTTTGGACCTCTCCCCTTCATAATCCTCTATGATCAATTCTAACTCGGCCAGCATGAGAGATTTGGCCTGCAGCTCCTGCTGTAGACTATTGAGCAGTTCCGGTGAATCCTTCAAGGAAGCAGCCACAGAAAGCCTCCTCTTCAATCCTATCACCAGAAGGTCAAAATATGGTCAAAGCCTGGTCAAAGTTCGGTCAGAATTTGCCCTGGAGGCTCCACCGCTCTAACCCCGCTCTCTACGCCGAGGCTCAAGAGCCGGGTCGAGAGCGGAGAGGTCGAGAAGGGGGTTCCTCTCGGGCTGCCGTGGTGACCAAGGCCCGCCAACAGGGCGTCGGCGGGCCTTCTTCCAAAGGGCCCTACAAACCCTCTATCCAGAGAGAGAGCGTTGAGCGGCGGTAAGGGTGTTCTTGAGGAGCATGGTGATAGTCATAGGGCCCACGCCACCGGGCGAAGGGGTGATGGCTCCTGCCACCTCCTTCACCTCATCGAAGGCCACATCTCCTACCCACCGATACCCCTTCTCTGCGGTGGGGTCCTCCACCTTGTTGGAACCTACATCGATGACATAGGCGCCGGGCTTCACCCAATCCCCCTTCACCATCTCCGGCCGGCCCACGGCCGCCACCAGGATGTCCGCCCGGCGGCAGATGCTGGGCAGGTCCTTGCTCCGCGAGTGGCAGATGGTAACGGTAGCGTTGGCATGGAGGAGAAGCATAGAGACCGGCAAACCTACGATGTTGCTCCGACCCAATACCACCGCCTCCGCCCCTTCGATCTGTGCCCCTGCCTTCTCCAAGAGCACCATGCAACCATAGGGGGTGCAGGGGACAAAGAGGGGCTCCCGCCCCTTCATAGCCAGCCTTCCTATGTTGATGGGGTGGAAGCCATCCACATCCTTCTCCAGGGCTACGGAACCCAGCACCCTCTCCTCATCCAAGTGCCTGGGGAGGGGCAACTGGACAAGGATGCCATGGATCTCCGGATTGGCGCTCAACTCCCGGATGAGCCCCTCTACCTCCTCCTGAGTGGAACCCTCTGGAAGGCTGTACCCAAAGGAGCGTATGCCTATCTTCTCGCAAGCCCTCTGCTTCATCCGGACGTACATCTGGCTGGCAGGACGCTCACCCACCAGGACGGTGGCTAGCCCCGGCGTGATGCCATGTTCCTTGTTGAGCCGTTCCACCTCCGCCCCGATCTCCTGCCGCATCTCCTTGGCTATGGCGTTTCCATCGATGATCTTGGCTGCCATCTACTCCTCCTTCCCTCTCTTAAGCGGTCAGAACCCCCCTATCCTGCAGCAAGGGACGGGGGTCCACTATATGTTTCTCCAGCCCCAACCTCCGAAGCCCCAATGCCAGGCCCAAGAGTTGAGTGATGTAGAGGATAGGCATCCGAAAACCCAAGGCCATCTCTCCCTGTCGAAGATCTAGATTGGCGTGGCAGAGAGGACAGGCCACCACTACCAGGTCCGCCCCCACCGCCTCAGCATCCCTCAAGATCCTGGCCGATAGTTCCAAGGCCAAACTGGTCTTGGAGATGGAAAGGGCGGCCCCACAACATTCCGTCTTGTACGACCAATGGAGGCTGGAAGCGCCGGCTGCCTCCGCCAACCCCTCCATGACCATAGGGTACTCCGGGTCCTTGGCTCCCGTAACTTGAGGCGGTCGGGTCAAGAGACAGCCGTAATAACAAGCCACCTTCAGATCACGCAGGGGAGTTTCAACCTTTTCGGCTATCCTCTCTACTCCCTGCTCCGCCAGCACCTCCAAGAGGTGTTTAACCTCCACTTCCCCTTGGAACTCGTAGCCCCTCTCCTCGTCCAACTGCCTCCTAAGTTCCGGCTCCCTCCCTACATCCCACAGAGCGGTTTTGAAACGGGAGAAACAGGAAGCACAGGGGGCCATCACCTCTTGAAAGCCATGCCTCTCCATCAAGGCCAGGTTGTCCAAGGCCAAGCGGGTGGCCAACAGGTGGTCGGTAGTATGGGCAGGACTGCTCCCACAACAGGTCCACCCCCTGGGCTCCAGCAACTCCACCTCCAAGGCTTGGAAGAGGGCTCGAGCGGAGATATCGAACTCGCGAGCCGAAGAGTGGAGGGAACAACCCGGGTAATAGGCTATCTGCTCTGGCTTAGCCCTCCTGGCCACGCGACGAGGAAGCCTGACAAAGGGAGGGAGAAGCCCTATCTTCCTCTTCCGAACCAACTCCCAGGCCATGGAGAGATCTTTGAGGGGCTGGCCAGTACGCAGGTTCACCTCCATCACCAAGGCTGGCTCATAGGAGCGGCCAAAGGTTCTGACGGTGCGCAAGAAAGCGGCATTGAAGAGGGCTACCTCTGGAACCCGGGGCTTTATCCCCCGCTCCAAGGCTGCCATCTTCAACCGATCCATGATGCGAGCCACGTCCAGCCCCTCAGGGCAACGGGTGGTACAGGTTTGACAGGAAGCGCAGAGCCAGATAGTGGCCGAGGAAAGGGCTAACTCCTCTCGCCCCAACTGGAGGGCCCGCATGATCCGATGGGGCTCCAAGTCGAAATGCTCAGATAAGGGACAACCGCTGGTGCACTTCTTGCACTGGTAGCACAAGTAGATGTTGTTGCCCGTCTCCTCTTCTATCAGTTGAGCCAAGGTGAGATGTTTAGTTATCGCCATCCCTCTCCCCTCACCCCTCCACTGAGGTGGAGGTGGGTTCCCCTCTCTTTAACCTCTGCCAGATATCTCGGGCCTCCTCCACCACTTTTGGCGCAGCGTCGAAGACCGCCATCCCCTTGAGATCGGCCTCGATCACCTTCGGGTCGGCGGAGAGGTAACCCAAGAGAGGAAGCCCGGGGCTGTTCCTATCGATGAACCCTCGATCCCCCTCATGGCGAACCTTGTTGCCCACCAGGTAAAGTCGTGGAACGCCCAGATCGGAAGCCAAATCCCGGATCAATCGAGCTGTCTGGAGGCTTCGCCGCCCAGGCTCCACCACAATAAGAAAAGCGTCCACCGCTTTGGCCGTCCCCCTCCCCAGATGCTCCACCCCAGCCTCCATATCAAGGATCACCACCTCCGAGCGGTCTAACAAGAGATGGGCCATCAGGCTTTTAAGAAGCGCGTTCTCGGGACAGAGGCAGCCGCTCCCCCCTCTCTTCACGCCACCCATCTGAAGAAGCCTGATGCCTCGATGGAAGGCGCTGAAGCGATCGGGGATATCATCGACTCGAGGGTTCAGGGTGAAAAAGCCCCCCACCGTGCCCGGCTTAGCACCCGTCCGCTCGGCGATGAGGTCTCCCATTTGGGCAATGGGCACGATTTCAGCCACAAGAGAGGGAGGGAACCCCAAAGCCGAGGCTAGATTGGGGCTGGGATCGGCATCGATGGCTAGAACCCTCTCCCCTTCCCGGGCATAGATATGAGCCAAGAGGCTAGCCAGGGTCGTCTTACCCACTCCACCCTTGCCCGTGATCGCTATCTTCACTATAGGCCTCGCTCCAGGATATCTTGCAGTCGCTGGATCTGGCCAGGCTCCAGGGGCAAAAGAGATAGTTTGCGCTGAGTGAGAGTCCGGTCGAAATCCACATGTCTGATGGCCAACTCCCCATCCTCCCAGACAGCATAGGTGGCGCTGGGGATGCCATGGCGAGGCTGCCCTAGGCTGCCAGGGTTAACCAGATAGATATCTTCCACCTTCCTTATAGCCGGGATATGGGTATGGCCCAAGAAGATGATATCGGCCTCGATACCGGCCATCTCCTCGATCAACTCTTCCTCCCTCGCCATGGCCACATTGAGGTACTTGAAGAGATGGTTGGAGGGAGCGGCATGGGTGAGGTAGAAGCAGGCCCCTCCTAAGTTAACATAGACCTCCAGAGGCAACTCCCCTAAATAGGATATCTCCTCTGGGCCCAAGGTGCGAGCGGTGTACTCTCGAGTGGCGAGGGCCAGGTCGCCATACTCCTCCTCGCAGAGACAATCCATCCCCGTGGCCAGGGCGTTATCGTGGTTCCCCCGCACGCCGTAATGGACGTTCTTTCTAAGCCAGCGGACAGAGAGCAGGGGATCGGGGCCAAAATCGATCGCATCCCCCAGGAAGAGGGTGGCGTCCGGCTTTCGCTCCACGGCCTGCATGGCCAAAAGAGCCTCCCAATTGGCATGTAGATCGGAGAAGACAAGAACCCTCATCTCTATAACCCTGCGGCATCCAGGACAGCAGGCACATACCTCTCCCAACCCAAAGCCATGATATGCACCCCTTGACAGAGGCCCTTCATCTCCCTAATCAGTCGGCCCGCTATCTCCACGCTTGTCTTTGCCCTATCTTTCGTCTCCTTCATCTCGGCGATGAGGTGATCTGGCACATGCACACCGGCGACATTCCGGTTCATAAAGCGCGCCATACCGGCAGACTTAAGGGGGATGATCCCCACCATAACCGGCACCCCGAATCCCTCCACTCGTTTCATGAACGCCGCAAACTTTTCCGGCTCATAGACCGCCTGGGTCTGAAAGAACTGGGCACCCGCTTCGATCTTCTTCTCCATCTTGATGATCTGGGATTCCAAGGGGTTAGCCCCGGGGTTCACCACCGCTCCCACGTAGAACTCCGGCTTCCCCTTTAGTTCCTGCCCCGCCAAGTCGTACCCTTTCTGCAAGCGGCTCAAAGTGAGCAGTAAGGTGACAGAGTGAAGGTCGAAAACAGGCTTGGCGCTAGGGTGATCGCCCAAGGTAACATAATCGCCGGTAAGGCATAAAACATTCTCTATGCCCAAAACATAGGCGCTCAATAAGTCGGACTGCAGTGCGATGCGGTTACGGTCTCGACAGGTGAGTTGGTAGATGGGCTCTACCCCTCTCTCCTTGAGGAGGTGACTAACTGCCAAGGAGCCTAGCTTCATCACTGAACTTTGCTGGTCGGTGACATTAAAAGCATCAACCCTGTCGCGTAAGAGTTCCACATCCTCCAGCATCTGCTTTACATCAACGCCTTTCGGTGGACCAGCCTCCACGGTGATCACGAATTTCCCGTTCTGGAAAAGTTCTCCCAATTTCATCAAACGCTCCTACCTTGTTTCCTTACCCAGGCCGAAGGGTTCAGCAACCTTGTCGCGGCCTGTTAGCAAGTTCACCCAGGAGGGGGTACCCACCAGACTCCAGTCAACCCCAGGATGCATCATCCTTAGAGTGTCCAGACGATGTAATCGTTTGCATCGCGTGTAGATGAGGTACCAGACGCACCATCTATCGGGGTATACCTCGCATTTCCCCGCCGCCGAGGTCCCGCCACACGGACCATTGCGGAGGCCCTTGGGACAGCGCATGGTACAAGTGTAACCGGTATAACTAAGAAGGCACTGACCGCAGTTATGGCAACCAAATAGAACCTCTTTGGTCCATTTCTCCACCAGGAAGACGGTGCCGTAAACCACCCGACTAACCAAACCCCCTCCGTCGAAGATACGCTCGAATCTTCCCTCCATATCACTGTTTCCTCCAGAGAGCAGCCTTTGACCAAGGGAGAAGAGCCTGAGGAGCAGGGGCTTCACATATCGGCTGTGCGCGATCCCCATAAGCCACAGCACAACTGAGTCGATAACCATCCGTGACTTATATGAGAATGGGCTTTTCCTATCCACGCTAGTGATCGCTCCCATGGTGATAGACACCTCCTTTAATCTAAGTATTCTCGGTGGCAGGGCTAACCGGATTTAAGACCAGAGAGCGGTGCATCTATCGCTCTCCACCACCGCCACCATCCCTCTCACCCGGAGGGTCTCCTGGGAGAGTATGGTGGCTGCACGGCCCGCCGCTCCCTGGGCCTGGACGATAGCCTCGCTTACCAGTTTGGGGTAGTGGGCTGCGCCGGCCAGAAAGATGCCATCGGTGGCGAAATCCAAGGGTCGCAACTTGACATGGGCTTCCAGGAAGAAGCCATCAAGGTCCAAGGGCACCTTCAGGGTTGAGGCCAACTCTTTGACCCCTTCGGAAGGGAGGGTTGCTGTGCTGAGAACCACGAGATCAGGATAGAGGACGATCTCCTCTTCCAAAGCCTCTTCATAGCAGGTGACCCTAAGATCGCCGCCCTCATTTTGTAACCGGGGCTCCCTCTCATCATCATACCTCAGGAAGATGATCCCTTTCCTCCTAGCCTTCTCGTACTCTCGTTCCAGAAAGCCGTAGGTGCGTAGATCCTTATGGAGGATATAAACCTTGGTCGAAGGATTCAATTCCTTTATCTGCAGGGCGTTCTCTACAGCCACGGCGCAGCAGATACGGCTGCAGTACCCTATTTGCGCTATAGGGGGGACACACTGGATCATCACTACTTCCTTGGCCTGAGCCACCTTCCCCGGCTCCTGTACTATCAACTCCTCTAGTTCACCCTGGGTTAACACCCTTTCATCTTGGCCGTAGAGATATTCGCTCCCCCGATAATCGCGACCCCCGGTGGCCACAACGATCGCCCCATGATGAATAACCTCTATCTTTCCCTTCTCCTCCAGCCGAGAGGAAAAATTGCCGATAAACCCCGTGGTCTCCACCAACCTCGTCTCCTTGTGGATGGTTATCAAATCATGGTTCTCCACGCGGGAGACGAGATCTTGCAGGTAAGCCTGAGGGTCGGAGCCGTAGATGTCATAGTGGACGCGGCGGAGGTTTCCCCCCAGCCTCTCACTCGCTTCCACCAGATGGACGGGGAAACCCTGCTCGGCCAGGGAGAGGGCAGCGTTCATCCCCGCCACTCCACCCCCGATCACCAGGCCCGACCGCTCTATGGGCAACTCCGTCCAATGGAGGGGTTCCAAAGCCGCAGCCCGAGCCACCGACATGCGCACCAAATCTTTCGCCTTCTCCGTGGCCCCCTTCCGGTCACAGGAGTGTACCCAGGAACACTGGCTACGGATATTGGCCATCTGGAAGAGATAGGGGTTAAGCCCTGCTTGGCGGATAGTTTCCTGAAAGATCGCCTGATGGGTGCGGGGGGTACAAGCGGCCACGACCACTCGATTTAAGCGCTGCTCCTTTATCCTCTCTTTGATGATCTCCGCTGTATCCAAGGAGCAGGTATAGAGGTTATCCTCGGCATGGGTTACATAAGGGAGGATCTTGGCGTAAGCGGTGACCTCAGAT
Organism: Chloroflexota bacterium; assembly: GCA_003453555.1. Lineage (GTDB taxonomy): Bacteria > Chloroflexota > Anaerolineae > UBA7937 > UBA7937 > UBA7937. Next base: position 7,495 of record DMLA01000017.1, read on the forward strand.
ACATCGAGGAAGCCCGCTATATTGGAGCCGCAATGACAGACGAAGACCCCGATGCGAGGCTCCTCCCCAGAGACATCTCTCTCAGGAGGGTATTCAGACTCCACGGTGAGGGTACCTCGAGCGGTGGAGAGAAGTTCTCCTGCCTTGGCCGCTGCTGCGCTGGCCTCCGTTACCGTTTCCGGAATATCCTTGGGCTCCACAAAGGAACCACAGGCGTAGACCCCCAAGCGACTGGTAGCCAGCGGGTCGAAAGTGGGGGTGAGACAGAAGCCATTTTCATCGAGGGCCAAACCCAATTTCTGCCCTAACTCTTTACTCTTCTCCGAGATCTCCATCCCCACGGAAAGGACAACTAGATCGTACCTCTCCTCCAAGAGGGTCCCATCCTCGGCCTCGTACCTAACGATGAGATCCTTGGTTTTTGGCTCCTCCTTGAGAGAGGAGATACGACAACGGGTGTATTTCACCCCATACCTCTCCTTGGCCCGATGGTAATACTCCTCATACCCCTTGCTGAAAGCCCGCATATCCATCATGAAGATCTGGATCTCGGTGTCCGGCTCATGCTCCTTGGCCATGATCGCCTCTTTGGTGGCGTACATGCAACAGACGCTGGAGCAGTAGTCGTGGTTCTGGTCTCGGGAGCCGATGCATTGCAAGAAGGCTATCTTCTTTGGCCTCCTTCCGTCGGAGGGGCGCTGAATATGGCCAGCCGTGGGCCCAGAGGCGGAAAGCATCCGCTCGAACTGGAGGCTGGTTACTACATTGGGGTAGCGACCGAAGCCGAACTCGGCCGACTTTCGGGCATCGTAGGGCTCATAGCCTGGCGCCAGAATCACCGACCCCACATCGAGTAACAGTTCCTGGGGTTTCTGGTCAAAATCGATAGCCTTCGGCTGACAAGCCTCCACGCAGGCTAAGGTGCATTTGCCCCGCTTGAGATAGAGGCAGGTCTCCCGATCAACGGTTGCCTTTAGGGGCACCGCTTGGGGGTAAGGGATATAGATGGCTCCCCGCTTCTCCAACCCTTCTTCGAACTCTGAAGGGATCACCGTCCTTCGGACGCAAACACGAGCGCACTCCCCACAGCCGGTGCACTTCTCCACATCCACATAGCGGGGATGGACGACCACTTTGGCCTTGAAGTTACCGGCCTGACCCTCCAAGCCCACCAGTTCCGCATCGGTGAGGATCTCGATATCCCGATGGCGACCACATTCCACCAATTTAGGAGAGAGGATACACATGGCGCAGTCGTTGGTGGGGAAGGTCTTATCCAGTTGCGCCATGTGGCCCCCGATGGCCGGCTTGGCCTCGACGAGATAGACCTTGAAGCGGGCCGCGGCCAAATCCAAGGCAGCCTGGATGCCACCGATACCACCGCCCACCACCATGACGGCGCCCGTTCTATCTGCCACGCAACCACCCCCAGCAGAGCCTCACCTGCTACTCCTCTGGAGCCGGAGGGATGAACCCCTCTTCCATCAAAAGTTGGGTCTCCTCTCGGGCTCGCTTTATGAGGGTAGAGGCTCGCTCATAAAGTTCCTCTTCGCTCAGTTTCAGCCGCGCCACCCCTTGCTCCTGGGCCTTCATAGCCACGGCCACCGCCTCCCGAGGGAAGACCTCCCAATCGTCCATGGTGGGGATGAGGTAATCCTCGCTGATCCCCCTATCCTCAGCGGTCTTGGCCAACTCGTAAGCCGCGGCGATACACATCTCATCGGTGATGGTCCGGGCCCTCACATCGAGTGTGCCCCGGAAGATGCCGGGGAAGCCCAAGGAGTTGTTCACCTGGTTAGGGAAGTCGGAGCGGCCGGTAGCCACCACCCTGGCCCCCGCCTCCTTTGCCTCCCAAGGCCAGATCTCGGGAATGGGGTTGGCGCAGGCGAAGACGATAGGATCAGGTGCCATCTCGGCGATCCATTCCTTCTTGATGGTATCCGGCCCCGGCTTGGAGAGGGCGATAACCACATCGGCCCCCTTCATCGCCTCAGGGATCCCACCCACGACATCTTCTTCATTAGTCTTGAGGCAGATCTCCCACTTCTCTTTGTGGGTCTCCTTCAGTTCTCTTCTCCCTTTATGAAGCGTCCCCTTGCTGTCGCACATGATGATCTTCTTAGGGTCGACCCCCGCAGCCATTATCACCCTAGCCACAGCGATGTTGGCGCCTCCAGCCCCGATCATGGCCACCTTCACCTGGTCGATCTTCTTTCCCACCAACTTCAGGCCGTTGATCAGCCCCGCCAGGGTAACCGCTGCTGTCCCTTGCTGGTCGTCATGCCAGACCGGGATATCCATCTCTCGCCGCAGGGTATCTAAGATATGGAAACACTTAGGCTGGGCGATATCCTCCAGGTTTATGCCTCCGAAGGAGGGCTGCAGCCATTTGACGGCAGTGATGATCTCCTCAGGCTCCTTCGTATCGAGACAGATAGGGATAGCATCCACCCCTCCCAAATACTTGAAGATGAGCGCTTTCCCTTCCATCACTGGCAACCCCGCCTCGGGCCCTATGTCTCCCAGCCCCAAGATGCGAGTCCCATCGCTGACCACAGCCACGGTGTTCCATTTGTTGGTATACTCGTAGACCAACTCCTTATCCTCGGCGATAGCCCGACAAGGCGCAGCCACACCAGGGGTATACCAGATGGCGAAATCGTTGAAATCGCGTATCACACACTTGGAGACCATCTCGATCTTCCCCTTATAGTAGGGGTGTAACCGCATGGCATCCTGGGCCGGCTTCTTGGCTTTGGCCAAAAGTTCCTCTTTATTAAGCATCTCTACACCCTCAGATAGGAATCGGCGTAGATCACCTTGTTCTCTAGGATCTGCACCGTCTTATAGATAGCCACCTGCTCTGGATCGCTCATATCCACATCATCGGGGCTCAATTCCCCCATGGAGGCTACAGCGTCGTAGAGGCGCAGAAGCAGCCGCCCCACCGGGGTCGAATCATCCCTCTCCTCCACCATGCGGATGAACTCCCAGAGCCTCTTATCCAAGGGGTCGGCGATGGCCGCATCGAGACCGGCCGCCATGAGCATCACCAGATAGGTGCAGTTGATAAGGCTTCGACCTTCGTGAGGGACGCCGTTGGAGACATTAGAAAGCCCCACTATCGTCCTGGGGGGAGGGTCGGAGACCTGCTTCAGAAAACGCACCGTCTCCACCGCCTGTAGGGCGTACTCCTGCATCCCGGAGACAGTTAGGATAAGGGGGTCGAAGTAGATATCTTCCATGGAGAGCCCTACCTCCATGATGCGAGGCATCAGGACCTCCAAGGCCACATTTATCCGCTCCTCGGCGGTGGGCAGTATATTCTTACCCATGCAGAGAGCGATCAGTTTGGCGTTATATTTGGCCGCCAAGGGTGGCATGGTCTCCAGTCGCTCAGGGGCTGCCGAAGCGGAGTTGACGATAGCCCGCTTCTTAGCCCGTTTTAGACCGGCCTCCATGGCCGCTACGTTGGTGGTATCCAAGGAGAGGGGAAGATCGACTACCTCTTGGACGGTATCTACCATCCACCCCATCACCTCGGGGCCAGCCTTCTTCTGGGGGCCTACATTCAATTCCAAGGCGTGGGCCCCCGCTTTCGCTTGGCGGAGCGCCAGTTCTTGGATGTAACCCTTCTCCCTGTTGGCGATGGCGTTTTTCACTTTGGGGGAGATGATATGGATGCACTCACCCACTATTTCCATCTTACTCATACCTCCTTATCGGTGCTCCAAGCGCGGCCGGTACCAAAATGGCCCTGGGCCAGAAGAGTGCGACTCGTCTTAGGGCTTCCAAATCTTGAGGTAAGCGGGAAGGTCCACCGCCTCACGAGGCCCTACCAAGATCTCCCAGCCGGGGAGCTCATCTTCTAGCTCGCCGGATAGCACGGCCACAGCGCCGGGGATAGTCAGTTTCCTATGACTTACCTTCTCCTCGATGCCCGTGGTCTTGACCGTCTTGGCGATCTTATCAGCGTCGAACTTGCCGGCCGCCCAGCCGGTGAGGACGCTCATCCCCTCAGAGTCGGCCACCAGAAGCCAGGAAGGTATACCACTCCCCTCCACCTCATTGGCTACACTGAAGTAAGTGATGGAGAAATTGGTGGTGATCAGGAGCGGGGAATCGGGGGCTGGCTTCCCGAACTCGTAGATGCCCGGGGTAACCTGGATCGGCTCGCGAGGGTCGGTGTAGATATTCTGTCGTAGAGTGAGGAGGGGATAAGCCAAGGCGGGGTCGAAATTGTCCACCACCACGAAACCCGCATACTTGGCGATATGCTGGCCGGCCAGGATAGCCTCCTCCTCTGGAGAGCTCGCCCCCTCGCCGGGGAAAGCGATAAGGGGAAAGCCGAGAGGCCTAAAATTCTTCTGCAGGGCCAAGCGGCGGATATGGGTGAAGGTCACTAAACAATCGTTAAGACCTCGGCAACCTGGGTCTAAGACCAGATCTTCTACGCCGGCACCCCTTACTTTCTCCACCAACTCCACCAAAGGTTCTAGCCCGGAAGCCCGAACCGCCAAGGGGGCTTGGTGGCTCTTGGCTAACTCACTCATAGTCTCCCAGTTCCCCTCATCGGCGGCGTAGATAAGGGGTTTTACACTCTTGGCTAGAGCCGCCTCCATGGCCCCGGGGTCAGAAGAGATAAGGATCAGAGGTAGGCCCATCTCCTTCACCCTCTCCACCGCTGAAGCGAAGACGGAGGCTTCGCCAGAGGCGTTCTCCACGGCTAAGCCGTCGAAGCGGAGTTCTAGGCCCACATACTCCACGAAGTAGTCAGCCACCTCCCGAGCCCTCTTTTCGATCATATCCATTGGCTGGGTATCCTTGACTCGCACCATGAGCCCCGGAGGGTGGAAGAAGGTCTTATCATGGCGGAAGAGTACCGTCTCGTTCCCCACCTCTACCTTCCTCTCGCCTGCACCTATGGTCACCAAGCGGATAGGAGGGGCGGCTGCGGCAGCCAGTTGGGTTTTCGCCTCCTCGGTCACATAAGGACAGGCTGCCAGTTCCGCCTGCTTGGCCGCCAACTTCATGGCGAAGGCCAAGCAAGTAGGGTATCCGCATTCCTTACAGTTGGTCTTGGGCAAAAGTTTATAGATATCCAAACCCGTGAGAGCCATCCCTCACCCCTCCTTCATCCATAACTTATCTATCGCCTCTTTGACTAGGCGAACCGACTCCGGATGGCGCATCACCACTACATCGGCGCCCGCCTCGATGAGAGCAGTGGAGGTCATCGTCTCCCACATGATGGCCCGCTCCTCCCAATCGCCCCAGGCCTCAGGGACACCCTCTCCCACCTTGGCCTCCTTAGCCCGCCAGGCTTCCTCACCGGGGGTCACTAGGATCGGCTGCTGGGTCATGGTGTCGCCTTGGAGGGCCGCCAAACGAAGCCGCTCCATCACCGAATAGCCGTACTCGATCCCATACCCCAAAGCCCCCGTGGAGGGGTCCATCAGGATGCGATCCAAAGGCAGGCCCATATCGTGGATGAGGATGATCAGTTGCTTGGCTAGGTTCACATCCATGGGGGTACGGGAATCGACCAGGTGGCCATGGGCCAGGGCGGCGGCCACGATGGTGCGGTAGTTCTTCTCCTCGCAGACCCCCAAGACCACCCTCTCCCCCGCTGCCTCCTCGGCCACGGCTACCAAGAGTTCGTTATCCTTATCCACCTGGCCCGGCCCGAAGACTAAGAGGGGCAGGCTGGTAGCCGAAAGCACCTTTCTCACCGCACTTTTGGCCTTCTCCGGCGTGTTCTCTTCCCCCTGGGCATCGTCGAGGCTAAGTCTTAGGAGTATGAGATCTGCGCCCCTCTCCTCGGCCCTCTTGGCCCAAGCGGCAGGATCATCGATCACCTCCTCCCACACCTTAATCAGAAGAGGCGACCACTCCTCAGGCTTTTTGTCTTGTATCTCTATGGCGACGCGAGGCGGATGGGGAATCTCCCCCTCGAAATGGAGGAAGGGCAAAGTCGCTTCCCCGCCCACGGTCACGGTTCGGGAGCGGCTTCCTCCCTCATCCTTGGTAGCACCAAAGGTGACCTCGCGCACCCTACCACTCCACTTCTGAACCGGAATCTCAACTTTTTCTGCCATATAGCGCTCCTCTATCGGTTAGGGGAAAAGGGAGCCTCACCTCCACCAAAGGCGCGCCCCCTGGTAGCCACGGACTCCGACTTCCTTAACCCTCTCCTTTCGCTTAAAGTATGGGCGGCATCTTCAAGGCTGGATGGTCGTGTTCCTCCAGCCAAGCCACCAGTTCCTCCACCGTGGTCACGTTTCGCTCATCGGCTATCCTATCGATGAGGTCTGGGTCGCCTTCCCTCTCGGCTACGGCTTTCAGTTCCTCGGCCATGCTCTCCTTCAGGAAGGAGGACATCCAGACCACCCGCTTAAACCCTCCATCGGGCCTGATGAACTTCTTGCTGGCGAGATAATATTTGCCCACCCCCATCACCCCTGGGGTCTGCAGTCCACCTCCAGCCATACCCGCCAGGGTAGAGAAGGTCATCCCTGCTGGGGTCATGCTGGGGTCCTCCCGGGAGACCACCATAATCCCGTTGGCCTCGGGGATGACCATGGCGATGCATTCGAAGCAACCGCAGGCGGTCATGGGATCCTCCATAATGGAGTACATGGAAACTTTCTCCACCGTGTGATTGGAGTGCTCGTAGACGAAGTCGATAGGCCCTTGCCAGTAGCCCTTGTCAGAATCCAAAGGCTCTCCCTTGGGAACCGGCTGATTAGGCCCGGTGGGGTTTATCTGATGGGACGCTTTGCAATCCAGCCAGTTGTAGGCTCCGCAGAGCCCCAACCGCTCCGGGCTCACCACACAAACATGATTGGGGGCGAAAGACTGGCAGAGGGTACAAGAATAGAACGCATCCACCGACTCATCGGTCATCTCCACCAACCGCTTGTTCCGCACATCATAGGCCGCGCGGGCTACCTCCAGCCACTCCTTCATCTTCTCAGGGTCGGTGTAGATGGTAACCTGTACCTTATCCACGATGGCCTCGAAATCGGAGTGGAACCGAGCATAGAGGATATCCCCGAAATGCCGCAGGGTTAACCCTTTCTCAGCAGCCGATTTGCTCACCCGGATCCAGGCTATATCTCGCTGGCCGATATGCTGCACGCCTGAGGCCCCGTTTATGAAATAGTGGATCTGTCGCTCCAAGACAGGCTCGAAATCCTCCTGCATCTTCCTTCCCGCCACCTCCACCACGATACCCAGGTCCATATACCCGCCTTCCTCCACATCTTCGAAGCCCGGCCCCACGATCTCTATCTTCCCATCCTCCACCTCATCCAGATCTCTCATCCGCAGGTACTCGAAGGCCCGAGAGTACTTACCCCCGAACTCGATCCGCATATCAGCCCTCTTCACCCGCTCCCCCTCGAAGGCTGAGCCGTAGGGGATGGGGATGGGGATCTCGGCGATTTTCACCTTCACCCCTCGTACCTCTATGCACCTCTGGACCAACCTCGTTGCTCGTTCCAGATCGTCTTTCCCTTCGATATCGTCGAAGGGCATGGAGATGACATGCTCATACTGGGTGACGCCCGTGGGAAGTATCTCCGGTATCACCGTATCGGCGATAACCGGGAAGCCATAACTTATGACCCCCCCAGCGGTGGCATACTTCAGGTCATCCACCTCGCCCAAGGCCAAACCAAAGGCGAATACGCGGAACTTGTTATATAAGAAGATCTCCCGCGTCTGGCCGCCCTTCTTCCCTCCGAAGGTGAGAGCGGCACGGGTGGCGAAGCCCGCGGCGTAGATGGCGGAGATGGTATCGGTGCCGAAGGGGACGGTATAGGTGTCATACCCCAACTCCACCCCCTCTTCCGTCAGTTGGTGGATGATGCTCCGTCCGTTCACGTTGCCGCAGAGGAAGACCAAGATATTCCTCATCTGGAGCTCCCGCACGATCTTCACCGCCACCTCGTTGGACTTGGCAGCGCCTATGATAGCAGCGAAACCGGGCATGCGGCCATCCACCAATTGGATACCCCAAGAACGTAACTGGATATCATCGATGGGGCCATTGAGCCGCCCCTCTACACCCCCCTCTTCGGCCTCATCGGGGCTGGTAAAGGTACCACCAGCCAGGCGGAATCCGGGAAGCCGCTCGGGCTGCTCACCGTATATGAAGCGGATCCCCATGATCACCTCCTCAGCCAGGAGGGTCGCGATCCCGCAGTCGAGGGCCTCCCCTAGATAAGGGGTCCACAGCCTATCTTCGGGCACAGGGTGGAGCAGAGACCTGGCGTGCTCCAAAACCGGTTTCAGGTCCCCCAACCTCTCCACTTCCGTCCCCGTAATGCCTAAGATCACCGGTAGGTAGTACCCGGTGTTAGGGAAGGCGACCTTGGTATCGGGACCGTGCTCGGCCAAAGCCTTCTCGAACAGGTCCTCAGCCTCCTTCACAATCCGATTAGCGCCCCTAATCCCTCTAGTGGCTATATATCTAGACATTCTAGGTTTCCTCCTGCCTTCCCTTACTTGAGCCTGGGCTCTCTATAGAGGCTCACCGGCTCGCCCTTCTCGAGGAGAGCAAGCCACTCCTCCATCCGCCGATCCCCGCTCCGGCCGAAGCGGCTGGGATCGTACTCTTCAAGACCCAAGGCTTCCCTCTTCTTATCTATATGTTCCAGCGCTTTCTCAACCGCCTCCTCAGGGTCGGCGATGAACTCCAGTTTCCCCCCGACACGCTCCTCCCAACCCTCGCTGAGGAAGTGATCCACGATGGGGCTGTTCGCTACCGGCGATTCACTGCCCATGATGGTATAGACGCCGGAGCCGGCGCAGTAGGAGCCGATGGAGATCGCCTTCTCGCTCATCCACTCAGGAGCGAACCCCACTCCTGGTAGGTCGGCGATATCCTCCCCCAAGCCTCCTTCGGTGGCCATCTGGCTTAGCGTAGTGAGAATGCGGGCGTTGTCCACGCAGGAGCCCACATGTAAAACTGGCGGGATGCCCACCGTCTCGCAGATCTCCCTGAGGCCGGGTCCGGCATACCTCGCCGCCTCAGGGGAGAGGAGGCCGTACTTCGCGGCGGCGATGGCTCCGCACCCGGTCATCGCTACTAACACATCGTTCTTAATCATCTCCCTTACGATGTACTCATGGGAGGCATCCTGGCATCGGCGGGGGTTGTTGCAACCCACCACTCCAGCCACGCCCCGCAGCCGCCCTTGTATGACAGCATCGTTTAAGGGGCGGAAGGAGCCGCGATAGAAACCGCCCAAAGCATAATTGATATATTCATGGGAGAAGCCGGCCACTAAATGGTTTATCTCCTTCGGGATATGCGTATCCTGGCGGTTGGGGAAGTTATCGATCCCCATCTTCACGATCTCTTTAGCCATCTCCAGGGCTCGATGTTCATCGAACTCGACGTGCGTGGCCCCTTCGATGTGGGCCTTGGGGGAAGTGGTGACCAACTTGGTGTGGAATTGGTCAGCCAAGGGGGCCAGAGCCTGCATGATGCATTGTATATCGACGATCATCAGCTCTATGGCTCCAGTCATCATAGCCAGCTCCTGGCTGAGGAAATTCCCGATGGTGGGCACCCCCTGGCGCATCAGCGTCTCGTTCGCTGTGCAGCAGATGCCGGTGAGGTTGATCCCCTTGGCCCCCTTCGATTTGGCGTACTCGATCATCTCCGGGTCCCTGACCGCCAGCAGGATCATCTCCGAGAGGACCGGCTCGTGGCCGTGGACCACGATATTCACCTCATCTTCCTTCAATGCTCCCATATTCACATTCGCCGTGAGCGGGACCGGTGAGCCGAAGAGAATATCAGTGATGTCGGTGGCCAGCATGCTCCCGCCCCAGCCATCGGACAAAGCGTTGCGCAGTGCAGCCATCAAGATGCTCTCATACCATTGATCGGTTCCCACGTGGGTGCGATGCATCAGCTCCACCACCTCCCGGTCGATCCCTCGGGGGGCGACGCCCGCCTTGCGCCAGATCTCCTGGCGTTTCTTGGGGGCTCGTTGGAGGTAGAGCAACTCCCCCTTCTGCTGGCCGATCTGAGCCAGGGCCACCTCGGCCGTCTCCTTGGCTATCTCCATCGTCTCACGGTTCTCGGTTTCCACGCCCAGAAACTGAGCCACTTCCAATAATTTCTTCACATCGCGGATCTCGTAATCAGGAGCCTCCCCCTCAGCGGCGGCCAGAAGGGTAAGGGCCATATCGCGGCCGTGGTCCGAGTGAGCAGAGGCCCCGCTGGCCACCATGCGAGCGAAGTTGCGGGCCGCGATGGTCTCCCTGGTGGCCCCGCAGATGCCCCTATCATGCTTGCCCACCAGACGGCAAGGACCCATGCTGCAGTTCTTACAACAGGCGCCTGCGCTTCCGATGGGACAAGGCTTCATCTCCTCCGCTCGATCGAAAGCGGTGGATATGCCCATCTCCTCCGCCCGCTGCAACATCTCCGCTACTGCCGGATCGATAGTTCGATTACCGGTCATCTTCTCCTCCTCTTCTAGGGACACCGTAGCCTAATCGCTCAGTGCCACCTGCCATCCCACGCAAAGGCTAGTAGAGCCTGAACTCCCCAGACATCTCCAAATCGACCTTATTCGTCTCGGTAACCCGTCCAATCAACTGGAACCAAGGGGACCTGTCCTCTTTCCCCTCAGGCACGCTAGCAACTTCCCAATCCTCACCCGGCCCGTAGCCAGCGGCCTGCAACTTTTCTTCGATGGTCTCTGGAGAAGTCAGGTCGGGATCATAACTGACTTGCACGATCTTGAAAGCCGAACTAGCCATCACCTCCTCCACCCCATCCAAACCCAAGAGTGCATCTCGAACAGCCTTGACGTGGTGATCAGCGTACATCTTGGGCACCTTAAATGTAGTCTGCTCCATCAACCACCTCCTAGAAATAGACTCTCTCCCCGCGGAGACGAAATGAAAGCCCTCCCGCCGTCTATGACGGCCTTCGTGGGCTACTCACATTATTATGCCATAAAGGAACGCCACTGTCAAAGCGGACAACTATAGTTAACTTAAGGAGAGGGGGCACCAAAGGTGCCCCCTCTTCAAAGGGGCTCTAAAAGAGTCCTACCGTCTTCCCCTCCTCATCGATATCCACATTCATGAAGACAGGGCGGGAGGGCAATCCGGGCATGGTCCTCATCTCGCCGCAGAGCGGATAGAGGAAGCCCGCACCTACCGAAGCCCTCACGTCAGGGATAGGCAGGTTGTAGTTCTTGGGCACGCCCTTCCAGTTAGGGTCGTGGGAGAGGGAGAGGTGGGTCTTGGCCATATTGATAGGCAACTTATCGTACCCTAACTTGGTGTAGAGGTTGATCTTCGCCTCCGCCGCAGCCGAATAGTCCACCCCATCAGCCCCATAGACCTTGGTGGCGATGGTCTCGATCTTCTCCTTGATGGGGATATCCAAGGGATAGAGGAACTTGAAGTCGCTGGGCTTTTCGCAAGCCTTCACCACCGCCTCCGCCAGGGCGGCACCACCTTCGCCGCCCTTGGCCCACACCTCGCTCACCACCGCATCTTCCGCCCCGGCGGCCACCGCTGCCTCTCTCACCATCTCTATCTCGGCCTCGGTATCTGTAGTGAACTTATTGATAGCCACGACCACCGGCACGCCAAATCCCAGCGCGATCTTGATGTTTGCCTCCAGATTGGCCAGCCCTTTCCTGAGAAGGTCTAGGTTCTCCTCCTCGTAGGCCGGATCTAGCGGCCTACCGGCCACCACTCGTGGGCCGCCACCATGCATCTTGAGGGCTCGGATGGAAGCCACTATCACCACACAGTTGGGGATCAGCCCTGAGTATCGGCACTTGATGTCGAAGAACTTCTCCATGCCGCAGTCGGCGCCGAAGCCGGACTCGGTGACCAGATAGCCATCGGAGACCAGTTTTAGCCCTATCATGTCGGCGATGATAGAAGAGTTACCATGGGCTATGTTGGCGAAGGGGCCGGCATGGACGAAAGCCGGGCTGTGTTCCAGAGTCTGCATCAGGTTGGGCATGAGGGCCTCTTTCATGAGCACGGTCATCGCGCCAGCCACGCCCAAGTCTTCGGCCGTGACCGGGTTCCTCTTCTTGTCGGTGCCGATGACGATGCGACCTAGCCGTTTACGCAGGTCGAAGAGGTCGGTGGTTAAGGCTAGGATAGCCATCACTTCCGAAGCGACGGTGATGTCGAAGCCGGACTGGCGGGGACGGCCATCCCACTTGGTGCCCAAGCCTATGATGACGTTCCGCAGGGCTCGATCGTTGACATCAACCACGCGGTTCCAGGTAATGCTATAGGGGTCGATATCCAGTCGAGTGAGCCCTCTCTTGGCTAACTGCTCATCAGTCTGCCAATCTTCATGCATTATGCGGGCGTCGATAGCCGCTGCCAGGAGGTTGTGCGCCGCCCCCACGGCATGGATATCGCCGGTGAGGTGGAGGTTGAAGTCCTCCATGGGAACGATCTGGGAATAGCCACCACCGGCGGCCCCACCCTTGATGCCGAAAGTGGGACCCTGTGAAGGTTGCCGGATAACGGTGAATACCTTCTTGCCGATATAGTTGAGTCCTTGACTCACCCCGATAGTGGTCACGGTCTTTCCTTCACCCAGAGGGGTCGGAGTGATGGCCGTGACATCAATGTATTTGCCGTTGGGCCGATCCTTGAGTCTTTCAAGGACATCTAGATGGACCTTGGCCTTATATTTGCCGTAGAGGTCCAGATCATCCTCCCCCAGCCCCAGTTCCTCGGCGATTTCCAAGATAGGTCGTAATTTCGCCGCTTGAGCGATCTCCAGATCAGATAGCATTTTTGTGCCTCCTTGTGAATATATGAGCAGCCCCAGACAAATATTATACCAGAAGCAAGTCAAAAGGAGGTCAAAATATGGTCAAAATCAGGTCAAAGCGGGAAAACCGGGCTAGAAAGGGAGAAGGACTCTGGGCCAGATTGTAGGAAAGGAC
>DMLA01000153.1:0-8233 GCA_003453555.1 Chloroflexota bacterium
TAAGGGTGTAATAGAGATGGCGCAGGTTGCCGCCCAATTCCTTCTCCTTCTCCACTAGATAGACCTGGAAGCCTTGCTCTGCCAAACCCAAGGCCGCGGTCATTCCCGCCAAACCGCCTCCGATGACAAGAACTCCAGGGGTCACCTCGTGGATGGCCCTAGTTAAGGGTTTCAGTGATCGGGCCTTGGCCACCGCCATCTCCAGAAGGCTCTTGGCTTTGGCTGTGGCCTCCTGGGGCCTATTCCCATGAGCCCAAGCGCACTCCTCCCGCAGGTTCACCCGCTCCAAAAGGTAGGGGTTGAGTCCCGCCTCCCTGAGGGCTCCCTGCAAAAGGGCTTCATAGAGCCTATGGGTGCAGCCGGCCACCACCACCCGGTTCAGCCCCTCACCGGTGATGGCTTCCTTTATCTCTTGCAACCCCTCCGGCCGACAAGCGTAGCCCACCTCTTGGACCAGGGCTACCTCCTTAAGCCCTTGGGTGAACTCCCTCAGTTGGCTCAAATCCACCGCTTGGTCTATCTCCTCCCCGCAACGACAGAGAAAGAGTCCCACCCGCGGCTCCTCGTCAACTACCTCCCTCTCCGGGGGGTACTCCTTAGGAGACTCGACCTCGATGGCCTCCCTCCCCAAGAGGTAAACGGCATTGGCCGCCGCACTGGCCGCCTCGGCCACCGTCTCAACGATATCCTTGGGCTCGGCGAAGGCGCCAGCCACAAAGATACCAGGTCGAGAGGTCTCAGTGGGGGCGAACTCGGCCCTTTGGCAGAAGCCATATTCGTTGAGAGCGATGCCCACCCGTTCTGCCAACTCCTTGGCCCCTGCTGGCGGCACAAAGCCGGTGGTGAGCACCACCAAGTCAAACTCCCCCTCCCGGGGCCGGCCATCCTCATCCACGTAAGAGAGGAGGAGGTTCTTGCTCCTTGGCTCCTGCTTGACCGCCGAGACCATGCTCCGCTGAAAGTTGACGCCGTATCCCTTTTTGGCTTGCTCCAAGTACCGGTCGTAACCCTTGCCGAAAGTTCGCAGGTCCATATAGAAGATGGTGATCTCGCTTTCAGGCGCCCTCTCTTTAGCCAAGATCGCCTGTTTGGTGGCGTACATGCAGCAGACCGCAGAGCAGTAGCCACGGCCCTGGGAAGGATCGCGAGAGCCGACACATTGGATGAAGGCTATACGTTTAGGAGGTTGGCCATCGGAGGGACGGTGGGGAAGCCCATGAGAAAGGCTAGTGAGGCTCAACATCCGCTCGAACTGGAAGCCGGTGACCACATTGGGGTACCGACCGTAGCCGAACTCGCCTTTCAATTCCGCCGGGAAGGATTGGAACCCAGGGGTGAGGATCACCGCCCCGGCCCCCAATTGAAGATGCTTGTCTTCCATCTCTAGATCGATGGCTTCGGCCTTACAGACCTTGAGACACTCCCCGCATTCAGTGCAGGCCTCCTTATCGATAAGATAAGCGCTAGGGATGGCCTGGGGATAGGGGCGATATATCGCCTTACGTCTCTCTAACCCTTCCCCCAACTCGCGAGGCACCTCCACGGGACAGACTAGAGCACAATCCCCACACCCTGTGCACCGCTCGGGATCCACATATCTAGCCTTTCTGAGGATAGAGGCGCGGAAATCGCCTGCTTCCCCCTCCAGGCTTCCCACCTCGGCGTAAGGGAGTAGTTCTATATTCGGATGCCGCTCGCATTCGATAAAGGGACAGTAGGCGGGGAGGTCCGGGGACATGAAGCAGAGGCCGCAACTGTTGGTGGGGAAGGTGCGATCCAAGAGGGGCATCGAGCCCCCCAAAGCGGGGGCACGATCCAGAAGATGGACCTTATACCCCGCCTCCGCTAGGAGGAGAGCCGATTGCATCCCCCCTATGCCCGCACCTACGATAAGAACCGTATCCTTCTTGGCCATCTATCCGCCTCTCGGTTCAATCGCTCAAATCCAAGGTTCGCAACAGGGGTCGAGGGTCTATCAGATGCTTACCCCACCAGTTCTCATCAATCCCCAAAGCCAAGCCTATAAGTTCGGTGAAATAGAGCATGGGCATCTCCTCCTGTCTCATCTCCAGGTTCACCTGGCAGAGAGGGCAAGCGGTCACCATCGCCTGGGCTCCCGCCTCCTGAGCCTTGGATACCAGTTTCGTTACCAGGGTTTTGGCCAGGTCGCCGCGGGTCAAAGCGAGGCTGCCCCCACAACAGTCGGTGGCGTAAGACCACTCTAGGGGTTCGGCCCCTAAAGCCTGAAGCAACCGGTTCAAAAGTTGAGGGTTCTCCGGATCCTCGAACTGTACAACCTCTGGCGGCCGCACCAAAAGGCAACCGTAGTAGGCAACAAGCCTCAGCCCTGAAAGCGGCCTCTGGACCATGTTATGGAGTCGCTCCAAGCCGATCAGGTTGCCGATCAGATCTAAAGGGGGGCGCACCTCAAAGCCACCTACATATTTGAAACCCACGACCCTCTCAATCTTCCCCCCCCTGGCAGGATCCTCTCTGAGAACCTTTTCCGTCGTCTTTAGTCGGTTGAAGCAGGCCGCGCAGGGGGCTATGAGATCAACCTCTTCTTTCTGGGCCAAGGCCAGGATCCTGGCTGGTAGGGCTAGGGCCAGGGTCTCGTTTAGGCTATGGGCTGAGGAAGCGCCACAGCAGTTCCAATCTGGAATCTCTATCAACTCCACGCCCAGCCGCTGGAGGACGGCTCTGGTAGATAGGTCGTACTCGAGGGCCGTGGCCTGGAGACTGCAACCAGGGTAGTAGGAAAACCGCACTAGCCGCTCCTCTCAAAGATCTTTTCCACCTCATCGCTCCCCTTGATCCTGTGGGGAAGCAAGGGGATCTTCCCCTTGAGGATCATCTTCACTCCCTTAGGGATGATGGAGAGGTCAGAGAAGAGATCCCGCGAAAGCGGAAAATAGAGCCCCATCAAAGAAGCCTCATGCATCCTCCCTAGCCTCTTAACTATGGAGAGGAAGAGGTTATGGAAGAGAGGCACGTTTCTCTCCTTCGTCGGAAGCCCTTCCTCCACCGCTATCTGTCGCAGAGCGTCCATGACACGGGCGATATCGATCTCGTTAGGACATCTCGTTCCACAGGTCTCGCAAGAAGCACAGATCCAAATGTCGGAACTGTTAAGCACCTGCTCTTTCCACCCGAACTGGATCATCCTCAATACCCTATCAGGGCCATAATCCATAGCGAAGGCTACAGGGCAGCCAGCGGTGCATTTATGGCAATGATAGCAGAGTTGAATCAACTGCCTGCTCCGCTGGTTCACCATCTCCAGAAAAGGTGAGTCTACCTTGAGGGCCCTCTCTCGAAGTTCCATCTATCCTCCCTCTAAAGCCTCGATCATAGCCATTATTTGGGCCGGAGCGAAGTTACGAAGATGCGAAGCCTTATTGGGACAAGCCACCAGGCAAGCCCCACAGCCCTGGCAGAGGACCTCTTTCACTACGGCGACCTTGGTAAGGGGATGGATCTCCCGCGCCTCATAAGGGCAAACCTCCACACAGATGCCACAGCCGGCGCAGAGTTCCGAGTCCACAGCGGCCACTATAGGGTCATGGGTTATCTTCTCCTGAGAGAAGAGGGAGAGCACTTTTGCTGCGGCGGCGCCTCCCTGGGTCACCGCCTCCGGGATATCCTTAGGGGCTTGACAGGCTCCGGCCAGATAGACCCCTGCCGTGAGGCTCTCCACCGGTCGCAACTTAGGGTGGGCCTCGCTGAAGAAGCCATACTCATCGGTGGCCACCCTCAACTTCTGGGCTAACCCGAAAGCGTCGGCGTTGGGCACCATAGGGGTAGCCAGAACTACAAGATCAGCGGCTACCTCCACCCTCTTGCCGCTTAAAGTGTCTGCTCCCCAGACCATCATCTTTCCATCTTGGGGGAAGACCTTCGAGACCTTGCCCCGAAGGTAAAGGACTCGATGCTCCTCCATAGCCCTCTGGGTAAACTCTTCATATCCTTTGCCCAAGGCCCGGATATCGATGTAGAAAATGTAGGCCTGTCCCTGGGGCACCTGCATCTTATACATCATCGCCTGTTTAGCCGTGTACATACAGCAGATCTTGGAGCAGTAGGATACCCCCCGTTCCGGATCCCGGGAGCCCGCACACTGAACGAAGACCACCTCCTGGGGCACTCGACCATCGGAGGGACACCGTACCTCCCCCGCTGTGGGGCCCGTGGGCGAGAGCATCCGTTCGAACTCCAGCCCATCTATGACATCGGGATACCGCTCTCCGCCATATTCGCTCAGCCGCTCCTTGGGATAGAGGTCGTAACCTGTGGCCACCACGATGGCTCCTACCTCGTACTCCTTATCATTCCCTTGCTGGCGCACCTTGACCTTGAAATCGCCCAGATAGCCGCCTACCGCCTCTACCTGGGCCCTGGTTAGAACGGTGATATGGGGGTTTCTAGTGACCACCTCTACCTTTTCACTCAGGAGATCCGCGGTAGAGTCGAAGTTCAGGTAGGTGCCCGAAAGTTGGGCCATCCGCCCTCCCAACCTCTCCTCCCGCTCCACCAAAATCACCGCATAGCCGGCGGCAGCGATATCCGAAGCCGCTTGCAATCCCGCTATCCCTCCCCCGATGATTAGAGCCCGCCTTGCAATGGGCACCGCCAGGGGAACAAGGGGCTCATCATGGTGCACCTTCTCTACGATAGTCCCGATGATCTGGATAGCCTTTAGAGTAGCCCGTTCCATATCGTCACGATGAACCCAGCTACACTGTTCCCGGATATTGGCCACTTCACATAGATAGGGGTTGAGCCCCGCGGCCGCCACCGTGCGGCGAAAAGTGATCTCATGCATGGCCGGAGAGCAGGCGGCTACCACTACCCCATCCAGATCTCTCTTGGCGATCGCCTCTTTTATGAGGTCTTGCCCGGGGTCGGAACACATATAGAGGTAGTCGATGGAGTAGGCAACTCCCGGGTAAGAGCGCAGAGCCTCCGTGACTCGCTCCACATCTACTGTGCCGGCGATATTCCTGCCGCAATGGCAGACAAAGACCCCGACTTTCCTCATGGTTAAACCTCTGAAGCGAAGAGGGCTAGCACCTTGGCCGCGGCGGCGCTCCCCTGGGCCACCGCCTCGGGGATATCCTTGGGCCCCTGGCCAGCCCCAGCCAGGTAGATCCCCGGGACTCCGCTCTCTATGGGTCGCACCTGGGGGTGAGCCTCCTCATAGAAGCCGCTCTCGTCGATCTTTATCCCCAACTTCTCTTTCAAATCCCAGGCCCCTTGGCTGGGGAGGATGGCGGTGGCCAAGATCACCAGGTCCGCTGCTATCTCTACCCTCTTTCCGCTCAAAGTATCCGCCCCCCAGACCATGACCTTGCTGTTCTGGGGGAAGATCTTCGACACCTTACCCCGAAGGTAGAGGACTCGCTCCTCCTCCATGGCCCGCTGCACGAACTCCTCGTAACCCTTGCCCCCGGCGCGGATGTCGATATAGAAGACGTAAGCCTGCCCCTCATGAACCTTGTGCTTGTAGAGGAGCGCTTGCTTGGCCGTATACATGCAACAGATCTGGGAGCAGTAGGCCACTCCTCGCTCTGGGTCTCGGGAGCCGGCGCATTGGACGAAGACCACCTCTTTCGGTACCGCCCCATCGGAGGGACGACGTATCTCGCCTGCAGTGGGTCCCGAGGCGGAAAGCAACCGCTCAAACTGAAGGCTATCGATGACATCGGGGTGATGCCCCCCGTCATACTCGCTTAGACGCTCCATAGGGTATAGATCATAGCCTGTGGCCACCACAATGGCTCCTACCTGTTCTTCCCAGATCTCTTCCTTTTGCTGGAAATCGATAGCCTCTACCGGGCAGAACTTGGCGCAAGCGCCGCACTTGCCCCCCTTTTGGAAATAGACACAATGCTCCCTATCGATCACCGGCTTGTTGGGCACCGCCTGGGGTGAGAGGGTGTAGATGACCTTCCGCTCCCCTATCCCCCTCTCAAAGTCGGAGGTCACCCGCCAAGGGCATTTCTCCTGGCATAGGCCGCAACCTGTGCACCTCTCCCAGTCAACGTAGGCAGGCTTTCGCCTTACCTTCACCCTGAGGTCATCCCCTTGGCTTCTGACTTCCTCGACCTCTGAGTAGGTGACGAGTTTTATCTTCTCGTGATGGCCCACCTCCACCGTGCGGGGGGTGAGGATACATTGAGAGCAATCTAAGGTGGGGAAGGTCTCTGAGAGTTGGGCCATGTGGCCGCCGATGGAGGGGAGCCTCTCCACCAAGACCACCTCGTAACCGCTGTTGGCGATATCGAGGGCTGCCTGGATGCCGCTGATCCCACCTCCAATGACCATAGCCCTTCTGTCAGTCACTTCAAACCTCTCTTAATAGGGGGCGAGGATCGACATGATGATCAGCCAGTCCGAAGGTGTCACTCTCTATACCCAGAGCGATGCCTAGAAGTTGGGTGAAGTAAAGAACCGGTATCTGAGCGAAGCCTGGATAGTGTGCCGCCATCTCCCCCTGCCTGTAATCCAGATTGAACTGGCACAAAGGACAACTGGTCACCACAGCCTGGGCTCCGCTAGCCAGGGCGGAGCGCAATATGGCGTGCGAGAGTTCCCTGGTCACCTCGCTGGAGTTCATCGTTAGATAGGAGCCACAACATTCGGTCTTGTGGGAGAACTCTACCACCTCACAACCAAGGCTTGCAAGAAAGTCATCTAAGATCCTTGGCTCCTCGGGATCGTCCAAACCGATCTCTTGGAAGGGGCGCAGGAGAAGACAGCCATAATATGGGGCCACTTTTAGCCCTTGGAACCTCTTCTGCACCCGTTGGCTTAAGGTTTCGAACCCTATCTCGTCTCGCAGAAGTCCCAAGAGGTGGAAGACCCTAACTTCACCCCTATATTCCTCCTCTATGAAGAGGTTGATCTTCTCCCGTTTATCCGCCTCTTCCCTCAAGAGTCTATTGGTTCTCTTTAGGACATGGTAACAGATAGAACAGAGGGCAACTAGGTGATCCCCTTCCTTCTGAGCGTTGAGCAAGATGCGGGTGGGGGCCACCAGGGCCAGGAGGTTGTCCATGGCCAGGGGGAAGGTGGCGCCGCAGCAGTTCCATTGGGAGAGTTCAACGAGATCGATGCCCAAGGCTCTAGCCGAGGCTTCGCCCGAGGCGGCGAACCCTTTAGCCTTGGTAGAAAGGGTGCAGCCAGGAAAATAGAGATGTCGCATCTTCTCCGCTCAACCTAAGAGAGATACTTTCGCGAGCCGGCGACGATGGCTAACTGGGGGGCTTCGCTCAGAAAATCGACCGGGAGAGCGGAGAGTTCTAGGCGATCACCTTCCTTGCGCAACACCAGTTGCCGCAAAGCCTCCATTATCCGAGGAAGATCTACCCCTTTTGGACAACGGGAAAGGCAGGTAAGGCAGGAAGCGCAAAGCCAGATAGTTTCGGAAGTTAGGGCTTCCTCTAAGCCAAGTTGTACCAATCTTATCACCTGGCTGGGGAGGAGGTCCATAGCCATAGCCGCGGGACAACCAGCGGAGCACTTACCGCATTGATTACAGGCTAAGATCTCCTGCCCGCTGATCTCTTCCACCCTCTTTACGAACTCGCC
The DNA here is from genome assembly GCA_003453555.1 of Chloroflexota bacterium. GTDB lineage: Bacteria > Chloroflexota > Anaerolineae > UBA7937 > UBA7937 > UBA7937. The sequence continues at coordinate 7,591 of DMLA01000153.1, forward strand.
CCTCGTTTCCCTGATCGAAAGCCTGATCCTCATTGCCCTTCGCCCTCTCTTGGAGATTCTACACCTTTTGCTAGGACAAAGGAAAGCGGTCTGGAGACGACAATTTAGGACTAACTCACTCTAATTATACCATAATCATCTCCGAAGGTAAAATTACTCCCCTCGGAGAGGAGCGAAAGGCACTATACAACGGTTGATTCTCTTTGTCAAGAAACGTTGCGTGACTGAGGGGAGTAGAATATACTGATATTAAGGGGGCTGATTTGGAGAAAGCCAGCGATTCTCGCTATGAAGTCATCGTGGTAGGGGCCGGCCACGCGGGGTGCGAAGCCGCCTTGGCGGCGGCACGGATGGGGTGTCGTACGCTCCTTCTCACCACGAACCTGGATCTTCTGGCCCAGATGCCTTGTAACCCCAGTATAGGAGGGCCAGCCAAGGGACATCTGGTTCGGGAGATAGCGGCCCTAGGTGGAGAGATGGCCCGAAATATCGATCGCACTCTCATTCAGATAAGGCTGCTCAACATCAGCAAGGGGCCAGCGGTCCAGGCTCTTAGGGCCCAGGCTGACAAGAGGCTCTACTCCCTGACCATGAAACACACCCTGGAGAGCCCCCCACACCTCGATTTGAAACAGGCCACTGT
>DMLA01000153.1:8609-9067 GCA_003453555.1 Chloroflexota bacterium
CTGGCGGTATTTTAGCCAGGCGGTAGTCCTCACCACCGGCACCTTCCTCAACGGAAGGCTCATCACCGGTCTTCAGACTCGACCCGGTGGAAGGGCCGGGGAGAGCCCAGCGGTTGGCCTCTCTAACTCCCTCGCTGAGTTGGGCTTCACCTTGAGGCGGCTCAAAACCGACACCCCGCCCCGCATCGACGCTCGCACCATCGACTTCTCCAAGACGGAGGTGCAGATGGGGAGCGAGACCCCGCTTTATTTCAGTTTCTCCTATCCTGAAGCCGGGATCCTCCCCCCGGAGCCTCTAATTCGCGGGGAGCCCAACCCTATCTACCCGAGGCCCAAAGATACCGATTGGCAGCCGCAACTCCCCTGTTACCTCGTCCATACCAATAAGAAGACCCATGAGATCATAAGGTCAAACCTGGGCCGCTCCCCACTCTATACCGGCCTCATCGAGGGGATCG
>DMLA01000179.1:0-2582 GCA_003453555.1 Chloroflexota bacterium
TTACCTGCACCAACTGGGATGCCGAGAACCGACAATACCTTGAGCGGCTAGTTGTGGTAGCCAAACTGGTTGAATCGGAACTGGAGAACGACTAAGTAGTGATATGGCGCTCCGCGCCGTGGGCTGATATGACAACGAGGATGAGAGGGCTCATCCTCGTTTTGTTGCTCCAGGAATCGGCCAAGCTTGAATCTCCTCTAGGACGGGATCGGCGCCTTGACCGCCTTGGGAGTGGGCATCTCCCTCATCGCCCTTCTCAGTATCAACAAGCGGCTCGATTCACCGTCGAGTTGCCTTGCAGCGAGCCCATCCAAGTTTAGGGGAGTGAAAGTCGGGCCTGGCAACTCTTGCCAGGCCCGATGGATCCTGGCACCTTATTAGGTTCTCGCAAACGCTAGCCCTGAGCCGCCCTTCTTACTAGAGAGGGGGTAGTTTGCCCTTTCAGCGCAGGCTAAGAGAGAGGGTTGCTCCTCCTCTCATGAAAGATTCATAGAGGTTTCGGCACCTCTTCTTCCCCATAGGACCAGGCGCCGCTCTTAGCCTCCACCCAGGCCCGTATAGCCTCGATATAGGCCCGATGGACTTCCCTCTCCTTGGTCAAGAGGTGTCTCAATTCCTGCTTCTCGGGCAGAATGGCCTCGCGCAGAAGCGCTTCCACCTCTTCGTGGGTGGCCTGCCAGGCCGCTTGAGCCTCGTCCCTCTCCCTTTCCAACGTGGATAGATCAGCCGTTCCCTTCTCTTCCATCGCTTCCTCCTCCTTTCGACAGACTCGAAACAGCGGTTACCTATAAGAATACCGACTTCATTCTACCATCTTCTCCTCTCCTCTTCAAGGGTCAGAGAATCCTACCTTATGGCTTAGAGGAAGTCTCATAGAGCGTCCCCCTGTCGAGAGGTGGTGCCGATTTTGCAAGAGGGATGATGATAGCCACCCTAATCGGCGCTTCCGTCCCCAACGCCTTCCTTGTCAACCCCAAGATGCGGTCCAAGGCCTCCCTCCAGGTGCGCACCTTGTCTATGGCCTCCACCCCTGGCCTGTCATCCCTCCCCTCGGGATCCTGTAAGGAAGACCCTGTCGGGTCTGGGACAGGGCGGGACAGGGCGCGCCAGGACAGGCCTCCCTTGGCCTACGGTGATTAGGGGCTTCATAAAAAGAGAGGCGAACGACCGCTGAGTCGGTGCTAGGAGTACTCCAAAGGGCGGGGTGTCGGTAGTGATTGGTTATAGCGGTAAGAGAGAGCAAGCCCCTCGCGGCTTGCTCTTTTTGCATCTCGGCTATGGAGCAGCGCCGATGAAGACCAAGGTGAAATACTTCATCCCCTCAGGACTGGTGGCCTCACCGATGCCGAGATGGGTGTAGTGAGAATTGAGCACGTTCTTTCTATGCGTGGGGCTGTTCATGAAACCCGAAAGCGCTAGTTGGACCGCTTGGTTAGCCTCTGCGTTGGTTCTGGCTAGATTTTCCCCTGCATAGGGAGAATATATACCTCTAGCGTCTAAGAAGTCGAAAACCATCTTCCCCTCTGGGGTGGTGTGGCTAAAGTAACCCCTGCTCACCATGTCATCGCTGCGTTCCCTAGCTAGGCCCACCAGCCTCCCGTCAATCGCCAAGGGAGAAAAACCCGCCTTGGCGCGCTCTCCATTGATCGCCTCCCACATCTGGCTCTCCAGATCTGAAAGGGTTACTGGGGGGGCTAAAGTTTGAAGGGGCGTAGGGGTGGGGGTGGGACTTGGCGGTACCGGCGTTGGTGTAGGGGGAACAAGCGTTGGCGTAGGCGGGACTGGTGTTGGCGTAGGTATTGGGGTGGGAGGGACTGGTGTCGGCGTAGGCGGGACTGGCGTCGGCGTCGCTATTTCCCTATCCTCTTGGCCAGAGGTATCTCGCCTGCCACTAGGAATCGAAGGAGGAAAGTCCTGGTTATAGTTGTTCCCCTCGGGGGGCCGGGCTATGGCCGAAGTTGGCTCGTTGACCGGACTGAGGAGAGACGCACCCTGAACCTCTGAGCCTGTATAGACGCCAAGAGCGGCTAGGAGGATGAGCCCCACTGCGGCGAGCAGGATACCTCCTCGCCAAAGACCCCTGACCCTATATAACCCTAGCCATACTGATTCAGTCTCTTTTTTCTGGATAAACATAAAAGCCTGTGGCTTTTAGGTGAGCCAGCAAAGCCACAGGCAGCGGTCTTCCAAATACTAGCCTCCGCTTCGGCAGCCCGGCGATCATAGCCCAAAGAATGAGCCTCAGACCCGTGGCTTTGCGCCCCCATCTTTCGATGGGTTTGCCTTTATCGGCGGATATTTTGTTGATGGCTCACAACATACCCTTGCACACTCCTTTCATAGTAAGTATAGGGTCTGGATGAGGCTGGGTCAATGGGAAAGTAGTACCAGTAGGGTTCGGATCGTCCCTTTTCTACCCCAGATTCAAGCAAGAGGAGAGGATGCGGCGGACGATTTGCTCGATGAGCCCTACGGAGCGGGAAGGGGGTCACTGCACCTGTGTAGTTAAAGGGCTGAGGGTGGGCGAAGGGATCGGTGTAGCCGAGACAAGAGTGAGCAGCCTTGGTGGAGCACGATGGATA
>DMLA01000179.1:2920-4260 GCA_003453555.1 Chloroflexota bacterium
GCAAACCGTTTAGTGGCCAATTTGAGTTGTCGGAGCCCAGAGGGAACAGTGTATAGTCACCGGCTCCACCCTTCCAACACCGCTTGATAGTGGTGGCCTTCCCCGCTCCCTAGATTACCTCTCCAGCATTTGGGCTAGTTTATAGAACTCCAGATCCACGCTCTTCGGGGTAGCCAGCACCTTCTCCAGGTCGGTGGCCACCACCTTGTTCCCGATGAGCCCTACCATCTTGCCCTTTTGTCCCTTTATTAGTTGTTGGGCCGCTGCCGCTCCCAGCCGGGTGCCTAGCAGACGGTCGAAGGCGGTGGGTGAGCCCCCACGTTGAACGTGACCCAGGATGGTGACCCGGACCTCGAAACCTAGTTCCCTCCCACTTAGATGCTGGGCTAAGGTCTGGGTATCGGGTTTGGCCCCCTCGGCTACCACAGCGATGAAGTGGGCCTTTCCCCGCACATAGGCGTCCTTGACCCTCTCCGCCAGTTCCTCGCAACTGGTCTCCACTTCAGGTATGACAATCGCCTCTGCCCCTCCGGCGATCCCTCCCATGAGGGCTAGATAGCCTGAATGCCTCCCCATCACCTCCACTAAGAAGGCCCTCTGATGAGAAGAGGCGGTATCTTTAATCCTATCGATAGCATCCAAGAGCGTATTTAGAGCCGTATCTACCCCGATCGCCATGTCAGTGAAGGCCAGGTCGTTATCGATGGTGGCGGGGACGCCTATCACTGGGAACCCCATCTGGTGAAGTTTGAGAGCGCCGGTCTGGGATCCGTCGCCACCGATAACCACTAGAGCCTCAATGCCGTGACGATTGAGGTTCCGCAAGGCCGTCCGACGACCCTCCTCGGTCTCAAACTCGGGGCAACGAGCGGTCTCTAGGCAAGTGCCCCCTTTCTGGATGATTCCCCCCACGGAGCGGGCGTTTAGGGGCTCCATGTCGGCGTCGATGAGCCCTGCGTACCCTCGATGGATGCCTACCACCTCTAACTTGTGGCCTATGGCGGTCCGGACCACAGCCCTGATGCAGGGGTTCTCACCTGGAGCATCGCCTCCACTGGTGAGGACGGCTATCTTTCTCATACCATCAACTCCCTTGCCAACTCCCGCCTGAAGTGCCAGGACTCTTTGAATTAGTGGTTTCTACCCGGAGGCTTCCCCCGCCCAAGATAGCGATGAGGGCCCTCTCTAGTTCTGGCGAATACCCGGTGCTGGCGTTGGGAAAATCTAACTGCACAACCCCTTCCTCCCGGGGTAGGTATAGGGTGAAGCGGTCCGAGCCTCGATGGCGGGTTAAAAGATGGTGTACCTCCCCTAGCCTTCTTATATCCGCCTCTTGGTCG
>DMLA01000179.1:4680-18409 GCA_003453555.1 Chloroflexota bacterium
GTGGCATATCAGTTTCGCTTCCTCCTCACCGTTCGCCTGCACCCTCCCCTCCACCACCAAGATCTTGTCGGGCACCCAGAGATGTTTCGTCTCCTCGTAGACACTGGGGAAGACGATGACCTCGATTTCGCCTCTTAAATCCTCCAGACGGGCGAAGGCCATGGGGTCACCTTTCTTAGTGACGATGCGACGCACTTGGGAGACCATCCCCAGCGTGGTCACCCTTTGCCCCTCCATCGACTCCTCGAGCTCCCCGCACAATATGATGTCAGACCCTTCCAAATCCTGAGCGATCCTCTGGAGGGGGTGTTCAGAGATATAGACCCCCAACAGTTCCCTCTCCCAGGCTAGTTTCTGTTTATGGGGGATCTCCGAAAGGTCATGGAAGACGAGGAAGTTCTGACCACTAGCCCCGAAGAGGCTCATTTGGCCCACTTCCTGAGCGCGGTGGGCCCTAGCGCTTAAGGCCATCATCTGACCGATGCTCCCCAAAAGTTGTCCCCGGGCTCCCAAATCGTCGAGGGCTCCACATCGGATAAGGCACTCTAAGGCCCGGCGGTTCACCTGTCGCAGATCCACCCGGCGGGCAAAATCCTCGGCGTTCTTGAAAATCCGCCCCTGACGAGCCTCCAGGATGGCGCTCACTGGCCCCTGCCCCACGTTCTTGATAGCCCCCAGGCCGAAACGGATCGCCCCTCCCTCTAGGGTGAAATCCCAGGAACCGTGGTTTACGTTAGGGGGGAGAACCTCGATACCCAAGCGACGGCATTCCGCCACACCAGCGGCCACCTTATCGGTATCCCCCTTCTCCACAGAGAGAAGAGCGGTCATATATTCCACCGGGTATTTGGCTTTCAGGTAGGCGGTCTGACAGGTGATCACCGCGTAGGCCGCGGCATGGGCCTTGTTGAACCCATAACGGCCAAAATACTCCAACATATCGAAGATCTCGTTGGCCTTATCCTCCCTGATGCCTCGAGATACGGCCCCCTCGATGAACTTCCGACGCTGTCGCTTCAATTTCTGGGCTTTCTTTTTCCCTATCGCCTCCCGCAAAAGGTCCGCTTCGCTGGGGGTGAAGCCCGCCAGCTGCATGGCGATCTGGATCACCTGATCTTGGTAAACGATTATCCCATAGGTGTCCTCTAGCATGGGCTCCAGATCGGGCAAGAGGTAGGTCATAGGTGTCAAGCCCTGCTTTCTTCTGATGAAATCGCCGATATATTTCATAGGCCCCGGACGATAGAGGGCGATGGTGGCCATCACATCGCCGAAGCAGGTGGGACGCAGTTCCTTTAGGACCCTGCGCATCCCCGCACTCTCCACTTGGAAGACGCCTACCACATCCCCAGCCGAGAGAAGTTCATAGATGGCTGGATCGTCAAGGTTCAAACCCTCCGGAGTGAGTTCGATGCCCCGCGCCTCCTTTACCAGTTCCATGGCCCGTTTGATAACGGTCAGGGTGGAGAGACCCAGAAAGTCCACTTTCAAGAGACCGATCTGTAAGAGGTCGTCCATGGCGTATTGGGTGATCACCCCTTCACCCCTGATAGCCTTCTGAAGAGGGACATACTCGGTGAGCGGTTCATCGGTGATCACCACCCCTGCCGCATGGGTGGAAGCGTGGCGAGCAACCCCCTCCAGGCTCTGGGCGGCTTCGATGAGTTCTTTGATATAAGATCGGCTCTCGCATAGTTCTCGCAGTTCCGGTGAGATCTTCAGGGCCTCACCGATAGTCGCTCCAAAGGGGATAAGTTTGGCCACCCGGTCCACATCGCCAGGGGGGAGATCGAGGGCTCGCCCCGCATCTCGGATGGCCGCCCGGGCGGCCATGTGCCCGAAAGTGATGATTTGAGCCACATGATCCGTGCCATACTTGTGCACTACGTAGTCGATCACCTCCCCTCGGCGGTCCTCAGGGAAGTCCATGTCGATATCCGGCATGGAGAGGCGGCCAGGGTTCAGGAACCGCTCAAAGATGAGGCCATGACTCAGGGGGTCCAGATCGGTGATCCCTAAAGCGTAGGAGACGATGCTACCCGCCGCTGAGCCTCGCCCTGGCCCCACCAGGATACCTTGTTTTTTGGCGAACTGGACAATATCGGAAACGATGAGGAAATAGGTGGCGAAGCCCATCTTTTGAATGAGGGAGAGTTCGTACTTCAGCCGTTCTTGGATCTGAGGGGTGATCTCTGAGTACCGTTTCCCGATCCCTTTTTCCGCCAGATGAGCCAGATAACTGTCAGCGCTGAAACCCTCAGGAACTTGGTAGGCTGGCAAACGAAGCCTGCCGAATTCGAAGGTCACCTCGCATCGCTGGGCGATCTCGATAGTGTGAGCTAAAGCCTCGGGGACCTCGGCGAAGAGAGCAGCCATCTCCTCTGGGCTCCTCAGGTGGAAGTCGCTCCCTTCCATCCTCATCCGGTTGGGGTCGTTGATTGTGGTGTTGGTCTGGATGCAAAGGAGAAGTTCATGGGCCTTGGCGTCCTCGGGGTTCACGTAGTGGACATCGTTGGTGGCCACCAGAGGGATCGACAGTTCCTTCCCCAAGGCTACCAGCCCCTTGTTGATGGCCTCCGTTTCCGGCAGGCCGTGGTCTTGGAGTTCGAGATAGAAATTCTCCTCCCCGAAGGCCTCTTTGTACCATAGAGCGGCCTGGCGGGCTCTCTCTAGGTTCCCCTGGGAGATGAGCCGCGGTATCTCTCCTGAGCCGCAGGCCGAGAGGGCGATCAAACCTTCGGCGTATCGGGCCAAGAGTTCTTTGTCCACGCGAGGTTTGTAATAAAACCCTTCCAGGTGGGCTTTGGTGACCAAGGTGGTAAGGTTCTTGTACCCCTTTTCGTTCGCCGCTAAAAGGATGAGGTGATAGGGTTTGGCCCCTGCCTTGGCTCTTCGCTCCTTCAGGGAGCCCAAAGCGATATAGATCTCGCAGCCCAAGATCGGCTTTACGCCTTGGGCCTGTGCCGCCTCGTAGAAGGGGAGGATGCCGTACATGGCACCATGGTCGGTGAGGGCTAAGGCTCTCATCCCCAAAGCCTTGGCCCGAGAGACCAGATCATCGACCCGCGCTAGGCCATCGAGGAGCGAATATTCGCTATGAACATGGAGGTGTACGAACTCTGGCAAAGTGAAACCCCGTACCGTGGAGTTAGAATCATTATAGCACTAAAGCCCTCAGAGGTGAATAGGAACCCCTCTGGATCTCCCAACTTTTAAGGTCTATCTCAGCGCCAGTGGCTGGAACCGGTAATATCACCATGTTAGAGGTTTCAAGGTCACTTTTTTGACAGGCTGCTCTTTATGGGATATGCTTTTTGCATCTTTTTGCATCTGGGAGGGGAGTTTGCCTGAACTGCCAGAGGTAGAGACCATCCGGCGCGACTTGGAACCCCTGATCTTGGGGGCTACCATCATGGGGGTGGAGATCTACTGGCCGGGGAGTATCGCCCGGCCCTCGGCCCAAGAGTTCGAAGATCTCATCACCGGGCGGACGATCTTGCGTTTGGCTCGCCGAGGGAAATATCTCATCTTCATCCTCTCCGGGGGTTGGAACCTCATCGTCCACTTGGCTATGACGGGCCGTCTTCTGGTCGATCAAATGGAGATGGATAAGCATACCCGCGCCGTCTTTCACCTGGAAGATGGGCGCAACCTTCTCTTTGTGAATATGCGGAAGTTCGGACGCCTCTATCTAGTGAAGGATGCACTGGAGGTGGTGGGCCATCTGGGGCCGGAGCCCCTGGCCCCAGATTTCTCCCTTCCCCAGTTCAGGAGCCTATTGGGGAGGAGAAAGGGGATGTTGAAGCCCCTCCTCCTCAACCAGCGTTTCATCGCCGGCCTGGGCAATATCTATTCAGACGAGGCCCTTTTCCATGCGGGGTTGCACCCTCAACGTCCTGCCGCCACCCTGAGCGGCGAGGAGGTGGAGTGTCTCTATCGGGCGATTCGGGAAGTCCTCTCCCAAAGCCTGGCCGATGGGGGCTCCACTCTGAACGACGAGACCTATCGCCGCCCGAACGAGGGGAGGGGGGAACATCAGGAGCGGCTCCTGGTATTTCAGCGAGGGGGGCAGCCATGTACCCGCTGTGGAACCCCTATTCGGCGCATAGTTCTCGGTGGCCGAGGTACCTACTTTTGTCCCCGCTGCCAGAGGTGAAATCTTCTCACCAAAAGCGATTTGTTGTATAATCATTCTATGGGAGGCGGTATGGCGGAACGGAAAGTGCGGATCCTCATCGCCAAGCCGGGTTTGGATGGCCACGACCGAGGGGCTAAGGTGGTGGCCCGAGCCCTCCGCGACGCGGGTTTCGAGGTGATCTATACCGGGTTGAGGCAGACACCGGAGATGATCGCCGAAACGGCATTGCAAGAGGATGTGGATCTGGTGGGCTTGAGCATCCTTTCGGGGGCCCATATGACCCTCTTCCCTCGCATATTGAAACTTCTCCAGGAGAAGGGTTTAGGCGACATCCCCGTCTTGGCCGGCGGCATCATCCCCGATGAGGATCTCCCAGCCCTTAAAGAGATGGGTATCGCCGGCGTCTTCGGGCCCGGCGCCTCCACCCAGGAGATAGCGGAGTTCATCAACCAGATCCTCAAGAGGGCCTAACCTTGGAGATAGTGAAGCGGCTTCTGGCTGGAGACCGAAAGGCCGCGGCTCGCCTGATGAGCCTGATAGAGAACGATGCTTCTCAAGCCCCAAGGCTCTTGGGCGCCCTCTACCCCCATACCGGACGAGCCCATATCGTAGGGGTGACCGGATTCCCGGGGACGGGCAAGAGCACTCTAGTCGGGGAGTTGACGAAAAAGATCAGAGCCCAGGGGGAGAAGGTGGGCATCGTAGCCGTGGACCCCACGAGCCCCTTCAGCGGTGGCGCTCTTCTGGGAGACCGAATCCGGATGCAGGAGTTGAGCACCGACGAGGGGGTATTCATCCGCAGCATGGCCACTCGGGGCAGTCTGGGCGGCTTAGCCCGAGCCACCGGCGATGTGGTGAAGGTTCTCGACGCTTTGGGCCAAGATCTGATCTTCATAGAGACCGTGGGAGCCGGCCAGTCGGAGGTGGAGATCGCACGAGCGGCCCATACCGTCGTCGTGGTAGTGGCCCCTGGTTTGGGGGATGAGATCCAGGCTATCAAGGCCGGGCTCTTTGAGATCGCTGATCTCTTCGTGGTGAACAAGGCCGACCGAGAAGGGGCGGAGGGAGCCGTGGCCACTCTAAACTATCTCTTGGATATGAACCAGGCTGACGGTGACCGATGGAGGCCTCCCATCCTCAAGACGATAGCCATCCGCGGCGAAGGGGTGGAGGCTGTAGTCGATGCTCTCAAAGAGCACCTGGGGTATCTCAAAGAGAGCGGCCAATTAGAGTTGAAGAACCGAGAGCGGAGCGAGGGGGAGGTGAAGCGAATCATAGAAGAGGCACTCTGGGGACGGTTGCTCTCTCGTTTGAAGGAGGGGGAGTGGGAGAGGATGATGCTCCGCATCGCCGATCGCGAACTCGACCCCTACACAGCAGCGGAAAAACTATTGGAGTCTTCAGGTGATACCGGGAAATAGGGTTAGGCTCCGGGCCATCGAGAGGGGGGATATCCCCACCTTTCTCAAGTGGGTTAATGATCCCGAGGTGCAACGGTACCTAGGTCGAACCCCTTTCCCTCTCTCCTTCGCCCAAGAAGAAAGATGGTTCGAGAAGCAACTTAATGACGAGCGAAGTCGCATCTTCGCCATCGAGACGGAGAAAGGGGTGCATATCGGCAACATCGGCCTGCACGAGATAGACTATAAAGATGGCAAGGCTACTCTAGGGATCATGATCGGCGAGAAGGAATATCGGGATCAAGGTTACGGCACCGACGCCGTCCGCACCCTTTTGAGGTTCGCCTTCCAGGAGTTGAACCTACACCGCGTATCCCTTGAGGTCTTTGACTTCAACAAGAGAGCCATAAGATGCTATGAGAAGTGTGGCTTCCGCCATGAGGGGGTGGCCAGAGAGGACTCCTTTCGCGGTGGAAAGCGCCAAGACAAGATATTGATGGGTATCCTACGCCAGGAGTTCGAAGGAGATAAAGATGATCCACCTGACGACCGAGGGAGAGCAGATGTACGGAGAGTTAGCCATCTTCCCGGGCACCGCCAACCCTGAGTTGGCTCGAGAGATAGCCGACTACTTGGGGGTTCCTCTGCGGGAGGCGGACGTCTTTCAATTCCCCAACGAGAATACCTTCGTGCGACTCCATGACAGCGTCCGCTCCCAAGACGTTTTCCTCATCCAGCCCACCTGCTCGCCAGTAAACGATAATATCATGGAACTCTTGATCTTTATCGATTGTCTGAGGCGGGATTCGGCAGGGCGGATCACAGCGGTAGTACCCTACTACGCCTACGGCCGCACCGATAAGAAGGATCAACCGCGGGTGCCCATCACCGCGCGGCTGATAGCCGATATGATCACCGTGGCCGGAGCCGATCGCTTCTTGACTATCGACCTCCACGCCGGCCAGATCCAAGGGTTCTTCACCATCCCGGTGGACGATATAACCGCCTTCCACATGTTGACCGACTACTTCGTGGAGAAGGCGGTGCCCAACTCTGTAGTGGTGGCCCCGGACATCGGCGCTTCCAAGAAAGTTCGCAACTTCGCCGAGAAGTTGGCGCTGCCCCTGGCCATCGTCGAGAAGCGGCGTATCAGTCTGCCCGACGGCTCCAAGACGGAGGTCCTCAACCTCATAGGCGACGTGAAGGGGAAGAACGCCATCGTCTTCGACGACGAGATAGATACGGCGGCGACTCTAGAAGAGGCGGTGAATCTTCTGAGAGAGGAAGGGGCGGAGGATATCTACGCCTGCGTCACCCATGCCGTCCTCTCCGACTCGGCCACAGACCGGTTGAGGAAGATGAACCTCAAGGAACTGGTGGTTACCAATACTGTCCCCGTCCCTCCTCAGAAGAGGCTGGATAACATGACCATCCTCTCTGTGGGCCCCCTCCTAGGGGAGGTGATAAGGCGGATCCACCTAGGCATCTCCGTAGGGGAGATGTTCGGCGAGTAGGGGCTCTGGTTTCCGCCCCTTTTGAACCTTCCCCTATCTCCAAGGGCGTAGAGAGCGCTTTCCTCTCTTGGGTACATATCCCTTTGGTAGCAACCCTCTCTTAGCGTGAGGGTTGGTGTTTGTGGTATAATATCTGTTGGTACCATGTTTAAGAACATTCTGACCAAGGTCGTTGGCGACCCCAACGAGCGAGAACTGAAGAGACTTGAGCCTATCGTCGAAGAGATCAACGCTTTAGAGTCGAAGTTCGAGAGGCTCACTGACGAGGAACTCCGGGATAAGACCACGGAGTTCAAAGGTCGTCTCTATGCCGGTGAGACGATGGACGAACTCCTCCCCGAGGCCTTCGCCGCCGTACGTGAGGCCTCCAAGCGAACCATAGGCTTGCGCCATTTCGACGTGCAACTGATGGGGGGCGTAGTCCTTCACCAAGGAAAGGTGACGGAGATGAAAACCGGCGAGGGGAAGACCCTCGTCGCCACTTTACCCCTCTATCTCAACGCCTTGGAGGGAAAAGGTGCCCATCTGGTCACCGTCAACGACTATTTGGCCAAGCGGGATACCCAGTGGATGGGGCCCATCTACCATGCGTTGGGGCTGTCGGTGGGTTGCATCCAGTCTTTGGCCGCCGATCCCGAACGCTCGTCTTTCCTCTTCGATCCCGACTATCCGGCTACCGATGAACGGTTCCTCAACCTTCGCCCCGTCTCCCGCCAGGAAGCGTATGCCGCGGACATAACCTACGGCACCAACAACGAGTTCGGCTTCGACTACCTGCGGGACAACATGGTCTGGGACCTCTCCCAATGCGCCCAGCGGGGGCACCATTACGCTATTGTAGATGAGGTGGACTACATCCTCATCGATGAGGCCCGTACCCCTCTCATCATCTCCGGCCCTGCCGAGGAGTCGGGCGAGAATTATGTCCGCTTCGCCAGGTTAGTTCCTAGGCTTCACCCGGAAGGGGATTACACGGTCGATGAAAAGGCCAGGATCGTGACCCTTACCGAAGAGGGGATCTCCAAGATGGAGAGTTGGCTGGGCATCGACAACCTCTACTCCCCAGAGCATTATCATTTGACCGCCTTCTTGGAGCAGGCCCTTCGGGCCCAAGTGCTCTTCAAGCGCGACCGGGATTACATCGTCAAAGATGGGCAGGTGATCATCGTCGATGAGTTCACCGGTCGGCTGATGTATGGGCGACGATACTCTGAGGGGCTCCATCAAGCCATCGAGGCCAAAGAAGGGGTGCCAATACAGCGGGAGTCCCTGACACTGGCCACCATAACCTTCCAGAACTATTTCCGCATGTACGAGAAGTTGGCGGGCATGACCGGTACCGCTGCCACCGAGGCTGAGGAGTTGGACAAGATCTATGGCCTCGATGTGATGGTCATCCCTACCCACAAGCCGATGATCCGCCTCGACCAGCCAGATTTGGTCTACAAGACCGAAAGGGCCAAGTTCCGGGCGGTAGTGAAGGAGATCGAGGAACTGCATAGAAGGGGACGGCCGCTCTTGGTGGGGACTATATTCATCGAGAAATCGGAAGCGCTCTCCGACATGCTGAAGCGGAAGGGGATACCCCACCAAGTGCTCAACGCCAAGCACCATGAGAAAGAGGCCCATATCATCGCCCAAGCCGGCCGTTCAGGAGCGGTCACCATCGCCACCAATATGGCGGGTCGGGGCGTGGACATCCTCTTAGGAGGAAACCCCGAGGAATTGGCCCGGGATATGCTCCGCAAGCAGGGTGTGGAACTCACCGAGATAACGGAAGAGCAATGGGAGGAGGCTTTAAGGGAAGCCAAAGCGATCTGCGAAGAGGACAAAGAGAAGGTGCTGGCTTGGGGTGGGTTACACGTCTTGGGCACCGAACGGCACGAGGCGCGCCGCATAGACAACCAGTTGCGGGGCCGTTCCGGTCGCCAAGGTGACCCCGGCTCCTCCCGTTTCTATGTATCCTTGGAAGATGACCTGATGCGCCGATTCGGGGGCTCTACCGTGGCTGGCCTCATGGACAGGTTGGGTGTGGAGGAGGATATCCCCATCGAACACAATTTAGTCTCCAAGTCCATCGAGAACGCCCAAATAAAGGTCGAGGGTTATAACTTCGATATCCGCAAGCACCTCCTCGAATACGACGATGTGATAAATAAGCAAAGGCAGCTCATCTACGATCAGAGGCGGAAGATCTTGAGCGAGGAGAGTCTGCGCCCCCTCATCATGGATATGGTGAGCGAGGAGTTGAGCGACCTGGTGGGGGTCTATACCGGGGACCACCCGGAAGAGTGGGACCTCGAGGGGCTCTTTAATGCCGCGCGGGCTATCTTGCCCTTCCCCCCCAATTTCACTCCTCGCCGCTGGGAGGGGCTCTCCTCCCGGGAGATAGAGGACGACCTTCTAGAATTGGCGGAGAGATATTACGATGAGAAAGAGCGCCGTCTAGGAGGCGAATTGATCTCCCAAGTAGAACGGTTAGTGCTTTTGCGGGTGGTGGACAACTTATGGATAAGACACCTTACCGCCTTGGACGAGTTGCGGCAAGGCGTGGGACTTCGGGCTTTCGGCCAAAGGGACCCCCTAGTGGAGTTCAAGACCGAAGCCTATGGGATGTTCCAGGCCCTCATGGCTAACATCCGGCAGGACATAGCCCGCCTCATCTACCATGCGGAGGTGGTCCGCCAGCCCGCTCCTCGCCCCATGCGAGAGGTGCGTGAACCTGGGGGGCGGAGGCCGGTGGCCACGGCCAAGGAGAAGGTGGGGCGGAACGACCCTTGTCCCTGTGGTAGCGGGAAGAAGTATAAGCACTGCTGCCTCCGGAAAGAGAAGAGCAAGCGGGGTCAGTAACAGGTATTGGTGTAAAGCGAGAGATGATGGAAAGGCCAGTGGTCATCTTCGCCGGCCCCTTCGGCAGTGGCAAGACAGAGACGGCCATCAATTACGCCCTTCAGTGGGCTGAGGAGGATCAGTCGGTCACCCTGGTAGACCTCGATGTGGTGACCACCTACCTTCGGCTTCGTGAGGTGGAGGAGAGGTTAAGGGAAAAGGGGTTGAAGGTGATAACCCCTTCTGAGGCCGGGAATATCGATCTCCCAGCCATCACCCCCCAGATCTGGGGGGCGCTAGGAGGGCAGGATGGTCGAGTGGTGGTGGATATGGGGGGATCGGCCCCAGGCGCCAGGAGTATGGGACAGTTCAGTTCCCACCTTGAGAAGGTAGGTTACGCCATGAACCTGGTGGTCAACCCCTACCGTCCCTTCACCACCACCGTGGAGGGGATCGAAAAGGCAGAACGAGAGATCGCCGATTCCTCCCGCCTCCAGTTCACCGCCCTGGTGAGCAACCCCCATCTCATGGGAGAGACCACCTTAGAGGTGATAGATGAGGGCCATCTTATAGTCCAGGAGGCCTCACATCAGTTGGGCTTGCCCATAGCCTTCCTCTGTGTCAGAGCCGACCTAGTGGAAGAGGTGGGAGAGCGCTACAGTGTGCCTATCCTACCCTTGAACCGTTACCTCCTCGCTCCGTGGGAAAGATAAATAAAGATGTGGAGGTTGCATAGTGGCAAAAGGAACCATACTCATCGACGAGGATCGATGCAAAGGGTGTGAACTTTGCACCACGGTCTGTCCCTTCGACCTGGTGCATATAGCCAACCACTTCAACGCCAAAGGGTATCGCCCCTCGACCCTCGTAGACCCCGAGGGGAAGTGCACCGGCTGCACCCTTTGCGCCAGGATGTGCCCAGACGTGGCCATCACCGTCTATAGAGAAGGAGGGTAGTTCATGGCCAAGATTCTGATGAAGGGGAACGAAGCGATCGCCGAGGCGGCTATCCGGGCCGGTTGTGAGGCTTACTTCGGCTACCCCATAACCCCCCAGACAGAACTTTTGGAGTATATGTCTCGGCGGATGGTGGAGTTAGGGCGGGTCTTTCTCCAGGCGGAAAGCGAACTGTCGGCCATCAATATGGTTTACGGGGCGGCCTGCGCGGGGGCTAGAGTGATGACCTCTACCTCCAGCCCCGGTTTCAGCCTGATGCAGGAAGGGATCTCCTATATCGTCTGCTCTGAGGTGCCCGCCGTGGTGATCAACGTTATGCGCGGAGGCCCAGGCCTAGGGAACATCCAACCCTCTCAGGGGGACTATTTCCAGATGACCAAGGGTGGTGGCCATGGCGATTATAATGTCATCGTCTTGGCTCCCGCCACCTTGCAGGAGGCTATCGACTTAACCATCCTGGCCTTCGATTTGGCCGATAAGTACCGTTCTGTGGCGACCATCATCGCCGACGGGATGATAGGCCAGATCATGGAGCCCGTGGAGTTGCCTGAGATCGAGCCTCCCAAACGGCCGGAGCAGCCTTGGGCCTTGACCGGGGCCAAGGGGAGAGAAAAGAATATCATCACCTCCCTCTATCTAGGGGGCCCAAATCTGGAGAAGGTAAACCTGCGGCTGCAGGAGACCTTGGAGGAGATAAAGGCTAACGAGGTTAGGTACGCAGAGTATATGCTGGAGGGGGCTGAGATCGTCGTCGTGGCCTATGGCACGGCGGGCCGCATCGCCCAAACAGTCGTCCAGGAGGCCAGGGAGGAAGGGATCCCGGCCGGCCTCTTCCGCCCCATCACCATGTTCCCCTTCCCCTATGATAGGCTGGATGAGGTGGCCAAGAGCGTTGAGCATCTCCTGGTCTTCGAACTTAACGCCGGCCAGATGCTGGAAGATGTGCGCCTCGCCACCCGCGACCGTTTACCCATCCATTTCTATGGGAAGATGGGAGGTGTGGTTCCCTCACCGGCGGAGGTCCTGGCCCAGATAAAGAAGATAGCCAGCCCCCAACAAGGAGAGAGATAATGGAGAAAAAGGCAGGCTTTGCCAAACCTGAGGCTTTAACCGATGCCCTCACCCACTACTGCCCCGGTTGCACTCACGGCATCATCCACCGCCTCATCGCCGAGGTGATCGACGAGTTGGGGATTCGGGAGATCACCATCGGCATCGCCCCTGTGGGGTGTGCGGTTTTGGCCTATAACTACTTCAATCTGGACTTCGCGGAGGCTGCTCACGGCCGGGCCCCGGCCATGGCTACCGGTCTGAAGCGGGTCCAGCCCGACAAGGTGGTCTTCACCTACCAAGGAGATGGAGACCTGGCCGCCATAGGCACCGCCGAGATCGTCCACGCCGCCAGCAGAGGGGAGAATATCACCACCATCTTCATCAATAACGCCATCTACGGCATGACGGGGGGCCAGATGGCTCCCACCACCTTGCCTGGCCAAGTTACTACCTCCACCCCCTTCGGCCGGGATGTGAAACTAGCCGGCCACCCTCTTCGGGTGGCGGAACTCATCGCCACTACCAGCGGGGCGGCCTACGTAGTGAGACGGATGGTCACAAAACCGGCCACCATCGCCAGCGCCAAGAAGGCTATAAAGTTGGCTTTCCAGGCGCAGAGAGCAGAGTTGGGGTTCTCCTTGGTGGAGATCCTCTCCTCCTGCCCCACCAACTGGGGGCTCAGCCCCCTGGAGGCCCTAGAGTGGGTGGAGGAGAATATGGCGTCCTACTACCCTTTGGGAGACTATAAGGTGATAGATGAGGTGAAAAGCCTTAAATGAGGGAAACAAATATGCATGAGCAGATCATCATCTCCGGCTTTGGTGGCCAAGGAGCCCTTTTCGCCGGCCAGGTGCTCACCTACGCGGGCCTCAAAGAGGGGCGGAATGTGACTTGGCTCCCCTCCTATGGCCCCGAGATGCGAGGGGGCACCGCCCGCTGTACCGTCACCCTCTCCGACGAACCGATAGGCTCGCCCATCACCGATAGCCCTACCGTCGTCATCGCCATGAACCCCCCTTCCATGGAGATGTTCGAGCCCCGGGTGAAGGCTGGGGGGTTCCTCTTCGTTAACAGTTCCATTGTGAGCACCGATTCCACTCGCAAGGATATCACCACCATCCAGGTGCCAGCCAACGATATCGCCGAGGAGTTGGGGAACGAGCGGATGGCCAACATGGTCCTTCTAGGAGCCTTGATAAGGGCCACGGGGGTCATCTCTATGAAGTCAGCTATAGCCGCCCTAGAGGAGAACCTACCGGAGAGGAGACGCCATCTTCTGCCCTTGAATGAGGAAGCCCTACGGCGGGGTGCGGAGGTGGTGGAGAAGGTAGTACGGGGCTAGGCGGATGCTTCTCGGCCAAGTGCGACTGGAGATCGTCTCCGACGGAACTTTCTGGCTTGACGGCGGGGCCCATTTCGGGGTGGTGCCCCGCCCCCTTTGGGAAGAGATCATCGCTCCTGATGATCTAAACCGCGTCCCCATGGCCCTAAACTGCCTCCTTATAGAGTCCCAAGGGAAGATCATCCTAGTAGATACCGGGGTGGGGGATAAACTGTCGGCCAAGCGAAAGGAGATTTTGCACCTGGAGCGCCAGAAGGGGCTAGTGGAGAGCCTCAAAGATAAGGGGGTGGAGCCCCAAGAGGTGGCCGTGGTCATAAACACCCATCTTCATGCCGATCACTGTGGGGGGAACACTAGAGAGGATTTGGGAAGAGCGATCCCTACTTTCCCCCAAGCCGACTACTGGGTGCAGGAGGAGGAATGGGAGGCCGCGCAACACCCCAATGAGCGGACGCGAGCCGCTTACCTTCCAGAGAACTTTGACCCCCTTCAGGAG
>DMLA01000179.1:18796-22954 GCA_003453555.1 Chloroflexota bacterium
TCACCCCCGGTCACACCAGAGGCCACCAATCGGTATTGATCGAATCCGGGAGGAAGAAGGCACTCTATCTCGGCGATCTCGCGCCCTGGGCGGTGAATATCGAGAGGTTGGCCTGGGTTCCTGCGGCTGACGTCGAGCCTCTGGTCAACATTGAGACCAAGCGGCAGATAAGAGAGTGGGCTTTGGAGGAGGTGCTCCTCATCTTTGAACACGACCCCCATATAAAGGCTGGTTACCTACGTCGAGTGGGCAACGAATTTAGAGTGGAGAAGGTGGAGGTATAAAGGCTCTGGGGTTTCCCAGAGCCTTTATCAGTTCAGGTACCCCTTTAAGAGACGGCTGCGGCTGGGATGACGGAGGCGACGCAGAGCCTCGGCTTGGATCTGGCGCACTCGCTCTCGAGTGAGGCCGATCTTCTGTCCTACCTCCTCCAGGGTGTAACTCCGGTCACCCTCCAGCCCGAAACGTAAGCGAATGACTTCCGCCTCCCGAGGGGCGAGGGAGGCTAGAGCCTCCTCTAGTTGCTCCTCCAAAAGGGAATGGGAGGCCTCCGCGGTAGGGGGAGGGGTCACCTCGTCCTCTATGAACTCGGCAAGGGTGCTGATCTCGTCCTCACCCACGGGTATATCCAGGGAGACGGGCTCGGCGGCCACTCGAGTCAGGTCCGCTACCTTCTCCTGGCTTATATCCATCTCCTCTGCCAGTTCTTCCTCATTGGGCTCGCGCCCCAGTGCCCTGGTCAAGCGGCGAGAGGCGCGATTGAGTCTGGTAATCTCCTCCACCACATGGGCCGGGAGGCGGATGGTTCGCCCTTGATAAGTCACCGCCCTGCTGATCGCCTGGCGGATCCACCAGATGGCGTAGGTGCTGAAACGATACCCCCGCTCCGGATCGAACCTCTCTATAGCCCGCATCAGCCCCAGGTTCCCTTCCTGAATGAGGTCGGCGAAGGGTACCCCCCGCCCCAAGTACTTGCGGGCCACGCTCACTACCAGGCGGGAGTTGGCCTTGACGAGCCGCTCCCGGGCCTTATGCCCTTCCTCCATCTCCTCAAGTAACCTTTGCCTGGCCTCGTGGTCGGGTATCCCCTTCTTGAGTTGCTCTTCCGCGGCCCTCCCCCTCTGGCAGCGTCGGGCTAACTCTAACTCCTCCTCTGGAGTGAGAAGGGGGATCTTTCCCACCTCCTTGAGGTAAAAGGCCACCACATTGTCTGTATCCATCTTATCTTCCTGCTCTTCTATCACAGTCAGACCTCAACATCGACACTTTTAAATACATAAAACTGATGTCCAAAAAAACCTATAGATGTGCCTGGTCGAAGCCAGGGAGGAACCTCTCCAACCGCTCCTTATCTAACCTAAAGTAAACGTATGCCCCTTCTTTCCTTGAGGAGAGAAGCCCCGCGTTCTCCAAAACCCTATAATGGTGTGACATGGCGGGCTTGCTCAACTCGAACGCTTTCTCGAACTCTACACACCCCAACTCGTTGCAGTTGAGCAGCATCCGTACCATCTGGTATCTAGTAGGGTCGGAGAGAGCCTTGAATATCCTGATCGCTTGGGCAGAGAACTCAGATGACGCCATTTTTATAGATAGTTTTAAAATTTTGGAACTATCTAAATTATAATATCGAAGAAGGCACCTGTCAACCCCACAGATGCCAAATTAGAGCCTATCCTTACGCCATATTTGGCAATACAATTCTTTTTTTCGTCCTATCTCCTATAAACTCTTCTTTTGGCTCATTATATATGTACTTCCGCCAGGTCTCATGGGCCTGGGCCTTGCCCAAGAGCACTAGGGCGGCGTACCGAGGCCGCTGGGGAGGGGCAAGGAGCCTCATCCCTGCCTCCTGGGGGGTCCTCTGCCCTTTGCGCTGGTTGCAGGGCACGCAGGCGGTGACCACGTTCTTCCAGTCGGTCTCGCCTCCGCGGGAACGGGGCACCACATGATCTACGGTCAATCGGCTCTTGACGGGCTGAGCGCCACAGTACTGGCAGGTATAGTGGTCTCGGGCCAGGATCGTCCGCCGCGTCAGGGGCAGGAATAGGCGGCGGGGAACGCGTACATAGTAGACCAGCCTAATCACCAAGGGCACATCGAGGGTGAGGTATTGGGACCGGATTTGGGCCTCTGTAGCCTCTATCACCTCGGCTTTCTCCTTCAGAAGGAGGACGATAGCCCGTTGCACGGTGACGATGTTGAGCGGTTCAAAGGTAGCGTTAAGCACCAGGACATGCCCCATTATTGTTGCCCTCCTGCGAAGAACTCGGGGGCCAGGATTCGAACCTGGGTTAGGGGATCCAAAATCCCCTGTCCTACCACTAGACGACCCCCGATTATTTGGCAGGGGAGGCAGGATTCGAACCCGCAACCTACGGTTTTGGAGACCGTTGCTCTGCCTGCTTGAGCTACTCCCCTCTATCAAAAAGGCGCCTCTCACGCCTCTCCGACTTCCGTTCAATAGTATCATATCTGGGCTCTCTTTGTCAAGGTCTTGACAACCCGAACGTTTGTTCGTATAATAGTAGGGGGTTTCATGGATACCATAGAGAAGGTGCAGACCCTGGGCGAGGCCGCCAGGTACGATCTATGCGGCGCTTGTGGAGAGAGCCATCGGGTAAAGGATGATATGGGCCGGTGGATCTATCCCGCTGCTTTGCCCGACGGCAAGACGGTGAAACTCCTCAAGATCCTCCTCACCAACGCCTGCGATAACAACTGTCTCTACTGTCTCAACCGCAAAGATCGCGACTTCCCACGGACGAGTTTCAAACCCGAAGAACTGGCCTATCTCTTCGACCAGTTGTACCGAGCCGAGATGGTGCAAGGGCTATTTCTGAGTTCCGCCGTGCACGGGAGCCCAGATCGAACCATGGAACAGATGATAGCCACGGCGGAGATATTACGCCGAAAGTACCTCTATAGGGGCTACATCCATCTGAAAATACTGCCGGGGGCCAGTTGGGGTTGCGTGGAGCGAGCCACGCAGGTGGCTGATCGGGTCTCTGTCAACCTGGAGGCTCCGAGGCAAAAGTGGCTGAGGCGACTATCGCCAGATAAGGAGTTAGATGATCTCTTGGCCCCCCTACGGTGGGTGAAGCATCTTTTAGAGGATGGAGGCGAAAGGCGGGTGCGAAGGGCGGGCCAGACGACCCAGTTCGTGGTGGGGGCCGCAGGGGAGCCCGATAAGGAGATCTTACAAACTACGGAGAGGCTCTATCGGGAACTGAAGTTGGCCCGCGTATATTTCAGCGCCTTCCAGCCTTTAGAGGGGACCCCCTTGGAGGATCGGCCCGCCACCCCCCTGCTCCGGGAGCACCGCCTCTATCAGACCGATTTCTTGTTCCGGAAGTACGGTTTCAGTCCCGAAGAGTTGGTCTTCGATGAGGAGGGGAACCTACCTCTGGAGGCGGACCCCAAGATGGTCTGGGCTCTCAATCACCCCCACTTCTTCCCCGTGGAGGTAAACCGGGCTACGAAGGAGGAACTGCTGCAAGTGCCGGGCATCGGCCCCAAGTCGGCGCGGCGGATCATCAAGGGGCGACGGCTGGGGCGGTTGCGTACCTTGGAGGATCTCCAGCGTCTAGGAGCCGTAGCCAAGCGAGCCGCTCCTTTCATCACCCTAGGTGGCAAGAGGCCCGCCTTTCAGTTAAGCCTCTGGGATGCTCTTTCTGCGAAGACCCCTCATAAAGCCCTGGCCACTCTTGCCCTTCCCCCATCGGAACTGGTATATTATGGTTGACGATGGCCGATTTCTACAGCGAAGAGATAGAGGTTCATTTCGATAGAGAGCCGCTTATCGAGAAGAAGCCGGGGTTGCCTTCTGCCTTCACCTGGCAGGGCCAGGAGTATATCATCGTCGAGTTGCTCAAAGAATGGCACGACTATCGACTGAGGGGAAGGACCAAATGTCGTTATGAGAAGGAGAGGGGCTCTTACTGGGTGCGCAGTTCCGAGAAGAGGGGTTCCTGGGGAGTGGGGAGGGACTACTACCGGGTGCGGACTCAGACAGAGGAGGTCTTCGATATCTACTATGACCGGGCTCCCATCAAAGGGAGAAAAGGGAGTTGGGTGCTGTATAGGAGGGTGGGAGAAGATAAAAGGTAGCGTCGCACTTTATGTGCGACGTTTTCATCGGCAGGGACAAGCCTTGCC